>NZ_JBQZXC010000158.1:0-6570 GCF_053555815.1 Shigella sp. SIG6
AAGCGATGCGCAGGACGAAAAACAGACGATCAGCTTATCTGTGGGCCAACCGATTACCCCACTAAACCTCAATCTTTACGCCAACCTGCTACATCAAACCTGGTGGAATGCAGACGCCTCCACGACCGCCAACATCACTGCAGGTTTTAATGTTGATATTGGTGACTGGAGAGATATCTCTATTTCTACGTCATTCAATACAACCCATTACGAAGATAAAGATCGCGACAACCAGATTTACCTGTCGATTTCGCTCCCCTTCGGTAACGGTGGTCGGGTTGGCTATGACATGCAAAACAGTAGCCACAGCACCACACACCGCATGTCGTGGAACGATACGCTGGATGAACGTAATAGCTGGGGCATGTCTGCCGGACTGCAATCCGACCGTCCTGACAATGGAGCCCAGGTGAGCGGTAACTATCAGCACCTGAGTTCAGCGGGTGAGTGGGATATTTCTGGTACCTATGCCGCCAATGATTACAGTTCCGTCAGCAGCAGCTGGAGCGGTTCTTTCACCGCAACCCAATATGGTGCAGCGTTTCATCGCCGCAGCTCCACCAATGAACCACGCCTGATGGTCAGCACCGATGGCGTGGCAGATATTCCGGTTCAGGGCAATCTCGACTACACCAACCATTTTGGCATTGCGGTGGTGCCGTTGATTTCCAGTTACCAGCCTTCCACCGTGGCGGTGAACATGAATGACTTACCCGACGGCGTAACAGTTGCAGAAAACGTTATCAAAGAAACGTGGATTGAAGGCGCGATAGGTTACAAATCACTGGCTTCCCGTTCCGGTAAAAACGTTAACGTCATCATTCGCAACGCCAGCGGTCAGTTTCCTCCCCTCGGAGCGGATATCCGCCAGGATGACAGCGGCATTAGCGTGGGGATGGTTGGCGAGGAAGGACATGCCTGGTTAAGCGGAGTCGCTGAAAATCAAAAGTTTACCGTGGTCTGGGGTGATAGCCAGCATTGCTCGCTCCATCTTCCTGAACATATGGAAGACACCGCAAATCGCCTGATTTTACCTTGTCATTAATTAAGGAAATGAAAATGACATTTATGAAAGGACTACCCCTTTTGTTGTTGGTTGCCAGTCTGTGCAGCCACGCTGCACTACAACCCGATCGCACTCGTATTGTGTTTAACGCTAATGATAAAGCTACCAGTCTGCGGGTGGATAATCGTAGCGATAAACTCCCCTACCTCGCTTATTCCTGGCTCGAAAATGAAAAAGGGGAGAAAAGCGATGATCTTCTGGTCGCCCTGCCGCCGATACAACGTCTGGAACCGAAAGCAACAACGCAGGTACGGATAGTAAAGCAAGCCTCGACCACAAAATTACCGGGCGATCGCGAAACGCTATTTTTCTACAATATGCGTGAAATTCCTCCCGCCCCGGAAAAAAACAGCGACCATGCCGTTCTGCAAGTCGCCATTCAGAGTCGTATCAAGGTGTTCTGGCGACCGGCTGCATTACGCAAGAAAGCAGGAGAAAAGGTCGAACTGCAGTTACAGGTCAGCCAGCAGGGCAACCAACTGACACTGAAAAATCCTACCGCGTATTATCTGACCATTGCCTACCTGGGACGAAATGAAAAAGGCGTTCTCCCCGGCTTCAAAACCGTGATGGTTGCGCCTTTTAGTACGGTCAACACAAACACCGGAAATTATAGCGGCAGCCAGTTTTATCTCGGTTATATGGATGATTACGGCGCGTTACGCATGACGACGCTCAACTGCAGCGGACAATGCCATTTACAAGCCGTGGAGGCGAAGAAATGAGTGCTGGCAAGGGAGTGTTGCTCGTCATCTGTCTGTTATTTCTGCCGTTGAAGTCTGCGCTTGCCCAGAACTGCTACTTTGGTTCATCCGGTGGCTCGGTAGAAAAATCAGAAGCGATTCAACCTTTTGCTGTACCAGACAATGCCAAACTCGGCGATAAGATCTGGGAATCTGACGATATTAAAATAAGATCTGGGAATCTGACGATATTAAAATTCCCGTCTATTGTGACAACAATACCAACGGCAACTTTGAAAGCGAACATGTCTACGCATGGGTAAACCCCTACCCGGGGGTGCAGGATCGTTATTATCAACTCGGAGTAACTTACAATGGCGTTGATTATGACGCCAACCAGGGAAAAAGCCGCATCGACACTAACCAGTGTATCGACAGTAAGAACATTGACATTTATACCCCTGAGCAGATCATCGCGATGGGATGGCAGAACAAAATTTGCTCGGGTGATCCCGCTAATATTCACATGTCGCGTACCTTTCTCGCTCGCATGCGGTTATACGTCAAAATACGAGAAATGCCGCCGCATGATTATCAAAGTACGCTTAGCGACTATATCGTCGTGCAATTTGACGGTGCCGGTAGCGTTAACGAAGACCCTACTGCCCAAAACCTGAAATATCATATTACTGGTCTGGAAAACATTCGCGTGCTGGATTGCAGCGTCAATTTTTCCATTTCACCGGAAACACAGGTGATTGATTTTGGTAAATTTAATTTGCTGGATATTCGTCGCCACACAATGTCGAAAACATTCAGTATTAAGACGACAAAATCACAAAATGACCAATGCACCGACGGATTTAAAGTCAGTTCCTCCTTTTATACCGAAGAAACGTTGGTTGAAGAAGATAAAGCATTGTTGATTGGTAATGGTCTGAAGCTACGTTTGCTGGATGAAAACGCCTCGCCTTATACCTTCAATAAATATGCTGAATACGCCGATTTCACCAGCGACATGTTGGTCTACGAAAAAACCTATACAGCTGAACTTTCGTCCATTGCAGGTACCCCCATCGAGGCTGGGCCCTTCGATACAGTGGTGCTTTTTAAAATTAACTATAACTGATTTGCCATGATGCCCTTTGCAGCCGGAAAGGGCATCTCTTTCAGAAAATTGCTGATTTTCCCCTTTTCCTTGATTGCTGTTATTTTTTCCTAGCCCGGCTTTCTTTATGCTGTATCGATACACCAAAGAGAAAATAATGAGGGAGCGAAGGATGCCAGTTTTGCAGTGGGGAATGTTATGTGTGCTATCACTTCTCCTTTCTATTGGTTTCCTCGCGGTACATCTCCCGGCGGCGCTATTACTTGGGCCGATGATCGCCGGGATCATCTTCAGTATGCGCGGAATTACTCTGCAACTTCCCCGCTCCGCTTTTCTCGCCGCGCAGGCCATTCTTGGCTGCATGATTGCGCAAAACCTCACTGGTTCGATTCTCACCACGCTGGCCGCCAACTGGCCGATCGTGCTTGCTATTTTACTGGTGACGCTGCTTTCCAGCGCCATCGTGGGTTGGTTATTGGTGCGCTATAGCTCACTGCCTGGAAATACCGGTGCCTGGGGTTCTTCTCCAGGCGGCGCAGCGGCAATGGTCGCTATGGCGCAAGATTACGGCGCAGATATTCGCCTGGTGGCGTTTATGCAATATCTGCGAGTGCTGTTCGTCGCGGGGGCCGCTGTTCTGGTCACCCGCATGATGCTGGGTGATAACGCTGAAGCGGTTAACCAGCAAATCGTCTGGTTCCCGCCAGTGAGCATTAATCTCCTGCTTACGATTTTGCTCGCAGTCGTTGCCGGTACGGCGGGATGCATGCTGCGTCTTCCTTCCGGCACGATGCTCATCCCGATGCTGGCGGGCGCAGTGCTCCAGTCTGGTCAGCTCATCACCATCGAACTACCGGAATGGCTGCTGGCGATGGCGTATATGGCAATTGGCTGGCGGATTGGTCTTGGTTTCGATAAACAAATCTTACTGCGGGCACTACGCCCGCTACCGCAAATCCTGCTGTCGATTTTTGCTCTGCTGGCTATTTGTGCAGGTATGGCGTGGGGACTGACCCGGTTTATGCATATTGATTTTATGACTGCCTACCTCGCCACCAGTCCCGGCGGGCTTGATACCGTGGCGGTCATCGCCGCAGGGAGCAATGCCGATATGGCGCTTATTATGGCGATGCAAACCCTGCTCCTGTTCAGTATTTTGCTGACGGGGCCAGCCATTGCGCGGTTTATTTCAACCTATGCGCCGAAGCGGTCGGCCTAGTGCTGGCAGCCTGGACACCAGTAAAACGGGCACGAGGACAACGTGGTTTTCTCAATGATGCCGCCACAGCGTTCGCACAGTTCGCCATCACGATGAAAAACCTTAAAGCGAAACAGCGCCCCATGATGCTTATTCTCATCCACCTGCCCCCGCGTAGCGTAAGAAAACCGAGGAATCTCCAGTAACGCGTGTGCGAGTGCATCCAGTTGCGCCGCATTGAGATCTTTCGCTTTATGATTTCCAGTCAACCCAACCTGCCAGAGGATCTCCACCCGCAAATAATTGCCAAGCCCAGCCAGAAACGCCTGATCGAGCAGTAATCCTGCAAACTGACGGTTACGAAAGCGCGGCGACAATAACCGTTCCTTTACCACCTCCGGCGTCAGATTCGGATCCAGCACATCGGGACCAACGCGTTGTAAAAACGGATGCGTGGTCAGTTGTTCCGGCCTTAACATCTCAATATCCGAGGCGCTATAAAGCAGAATGGTTTTGTCAGCCGTTTGCAGTTTTACCCGCAATACTCGCGTGGTCTGCGGCTCTTCGCCGGTATCAACCACGCGCCAGACGCCGTAAAGCTGATTATGGCTGTAGAGCGTTAAACCGTTGGGAAAATGAGTTAACAACGCCTTACCACGCGTTTCCACATGGGTAACGTGTTGACCGATAAGTTGTGATTGATAAGTTTTTAACTGCGGGAAGGCAAACCAGACATCAGTTAGTGGTTTGCCTTTGATCGCCGCCTCCAGGTTATCCGCTGCACGGCGGATCTCCGGGCCTTCAGGCATGGTGATATCCTTTTTTCATTCTTTATTAAGCGGGGTTATGCTGCGACAACAATCCCCTTTTTGGCAAATGTAGCTCGTAATCGGCGGGCGAACGCCAGAGCGTGCTCACCGTCGCCATGCAGGCAGACCGTTTGCGCCGCGACCGTTGCCCATTTGCCGGTGATACTTTTGACTCTGCCGTGTTGCACCATCTCCAGCGTTTGCGCCAACGCCTGTTCTTCGTTTTCAATCAACGCGCCTGGCTGACTTCGCGGCACCAGCGAGCCGTCAGCCTGATAACCGCGATCGGCAAACACTTCCTCGCGCGTTGTCAGGCCATATTGCTTGCCTGCACGAATCAGCTCGCTTCCTGCCAGCCCAACGAGAACCAATGCCGGATCGCAAGCGTATACCGCTCTGGCGATGGCGTCTGCCAGTTGTGCTTCTTTCGCCGCCTGGTTGTACAACATGCCGTGCGGTTTGACATGACGCATTACGCCGCCTTGCGCACGGGCAATCGTTGCCAGCGCGCCAATTTGATACAGCGTCTGGGCGTAAACGGTTTCCGGCGGCAGCTGCATGGCGCTGCGACCAAAATTTTCCCTGTCGGGAAAACTCGGGTGAGCGCCAATCGCGACACCATTTTTTATTGCTTCACGCACGCAAGCCTGCATGGTTTGCGCATCGCCTGCATGAAATCCACAAGCAATATTGGCAGAGGAAACCAGCGTTAATAGCTCTGCGTCGCTGGCGCAGCCTTCGCCCAGATCGGCGTTCAGGTCAATTTTCATTGTGCAGCCGCCACGCTAATTGTTCAAAATAACGTTGCTGATCTTGCCGCGCTTTCAGTGCCTCTTCCAGTGAACACTGGACAAAATGAATCGGCTGACCGAGCGGAATTTGCGCCAGATGGTACATATCAGCCTCAATGATACAGGCAATACGTGGATAACCACCGGTGGTCTGTGCATCGTTCATCAACACAATCGGCTGCCCGTTATGCGGCACCTGCACCACGCCCGGTAACAAACCGTGAGATAACAGTTCGCGATCGGTGATGCGTTTTAAAATTTGCCCCTGTAAGCGATAGCCCATTCGGTTACTTTGCGAGCTAAGCTGCCAGGGCGAACGCCAGAATGCATCCTGCGAGGCGCGATCGAACTCATGATATTCCGGCCCCGGCAAGGCGCGAATGCGGTTGCCCCACAGCAGCTGTTTAACGCCCTGCGCTTCCATAAAATCACGCTTCGATTTGCCAATCGGGAGTCGGTCACCATCCTTCAGTAAACGGCCTTCCAGCCCGCCAATCCCCACTTTGAGATCGGTGCTGCATGACCCCATTACCGGCGGAACATCAATACCACCCGCGACCGCCAGATAACTGCGCATCCCGTGCTGCGGGCGTTTAAGCGTTAAACGCTGGCCTGCTTTCATCGGCAATCGCCAGCCGGTCCAGACGGCGTTATCATCCAACCGCGCTTCGCAACCTGCACCCGTCAGGGCAAACCACCCATCAGTTTCGAACTCAACTGTTAACTGACCGAGCGTGATCTCCAGCGCGGGGGCATTGGCGTCATTACCCACCAGCAGGTTAGCAATGCGCAGCGCAGGCATATCCAGTGCGCCACAGTGGCTGATACCCGACTGGCGAAAACCGTGACGACCGCCATCCTGCACAGTGGTGTACATGCCCGCACGAATAATCTTCAGCATATTCCCTCCTTCTG
>NZ_JBQZXC010000159.1:0-6525 GCF_053555815.1 Shigella sp. SIG6
ATCAAGGCAAACATCGAAGCCTAACACCTCGGTAGCATGGCGGCATTTTTCCGCGCCACCGGCTACCCCCACCACTCTGCAACCTTTAAGTTTGCCGATTTGCCCCACCGTCGCCCCCACTGGTCCTGTCGCCGCAGCTACCACCAACGTTTCGCCCTCTTTAGGCTGACCGATATCCAGCAGCCCCATATAAGCGGTAAAGCCTGGCATCCCCAGCACACCCAGCGACCACGATGGATTTTGCGGATGATCGCCAAGTTTCACTAGGTCATCACCACTGGATATGTCATAGTCCTGCCATCCACTGTAGCCCAGCACCCAGTCGCCAGGCTGATAATCAGGATGATTCGACTCCACGACACGGCTCACCGTACCGCCGACCATCACGCCGCCAATATCAACCGACGGTGAATAAGATGGCTCATCGCTCATACGTCCACGCATATACGGGTCCAGGGACAAATAAACTGTGCGCAGTAACACCTGTCCTTCACCCGGTGTGGCGACATCATCTTCTTCAAGACGGAAATTCTCCGGAACCGGTGCGCCATGTGGACGCGAGGCCAGAACCCAACGTCGATTACGCTGCTTTTGTTGCCCCATAATGCTCTCCTGTGCTTTTGGCATGAATCCATCAATAGTAGCAGGCTCACGGGATTGGTTTTGTTTGCAGCCGTCACATCCCCTCTGCAACACGCAATAATTTCATCGAGGAATCCGTTGCTTCGGGCTGTTTTCGATAGTATTGATAACATCATCATCATTATTTTATTGAGGCCAGACATGTCCATCCGTTTTGCCCGCAAAGCCGACTGTGCTGCCATTGCGGAAATTTATAACCACGCCGTGTTGTATACGGCGGCTATCTGGAATGACCAAACGGTGGATGCAGATAACCGCATTGCCTGGTTTGAAGCGCGGACCATAGCAGGTTATCCGGTGCTGGTAAGTGAAGAAGATGGCGTAGTTACGGGATATGCCTCGTTTGGCGACTGGCGTAGTTTCGATGGTTTTCGCCATACCGTGGAACATTCGGTTTATGTCCATCCCGATCATCAGGGCAAAGGTCTGGGGCGTAAATTGTTAAGCCGATTGATTGATGAAGCGCGGGATTGCGGGAAGCATGTCATGGTCGCCGGGATCGAATCGCAAAATCAGGCTTCGCTGCATCTGCACCAGTCGCTGGGATTTGTCGTCACCGCACAAATGCCGCAGGTAGGCACTAAATTTGGTCGTTGGCTGGATCTGACATTTATGCAGTTGCAACTCGACGAGCGCACTGAACCGGACGCGATTGGATGAATCAGTCGCTCACCCTTGCTTTTTTGATTGCCGCCGGAATTGGTCTGGTAGTCCAGAACACGCTGATGGTGCGCATCACCCAGACCTCCTCTACCATTCTCATCGCCATGTTGCTGAACTCACTGGTGGGGATTGTGCTCTTTGTTTCTATTTTATGGTTTAAACAAGGCATGGCGGGGTTTGGCGAACTGGTGTCCAGCGTGCGCTGGTGGACACTTATACCTGGCTTGCTGGGTTCGTTTTTTGTCTTCGCCAGTATCAGCGGATATCAGAATGTGGGAGCGGCGACAACTATTGCGGTACTGGTCGCCAGCCAGCTGATTGGCGGTCTGGTGCTGGATATCTTCCGCAGTCATGGCGTACCACTACGGGCGTTGTTCGGCCCAATATGTGGCGCAATTTTACTTGTGGTTGGCGCCTGGTTGGTGGCCAGACGCTCATTTTAATCAGAGGATGGTGCCGCCTTTGGTTAACTGTTCGTGGCGCGCTTCCATATCTTCTTTATGCTTGCGACCGTGATGAGCAATAGCGGTGCGCAAACGCTGCTGCTGGGTGTAGCGATCTTCCCGACTTAACTCCGCGTCATCGCTCAGGGCGATTAATAATTCGTTCATATGGGCAATGACGCTCTCTTCAATCGCGGCATCCACGCGCGCGATGACTTCATCCAGATGCGACATACTTTCTCCTTAGCCACTTGTGAAATTTATCGATTAATCCAAATGATATAAGTCTGCGTGGTGCCGTCAAGCCAGTGAGTAAGATTTAAAACAGTGAAAACAACAGCGTCACCGGGAAACTCATCGGCCATGTGGCACCAGAAAGGCGCTTAAGAAACGGATGCGTTTCTTATCGTGAGAAAGAAACCAGGTGATAAGAAATGCGATTGCTGCCATAACCGCATAAAAAACAAGCATATGTTGATAAAGAGACATGTACGGGCGTCCAGCCATATGAATAAAACGCGCGCAAATATGCGCCATTTTTTGACGTGCATCAAGTTTTTTCACCAGTTTGAGAAAAAATCATCAAACAGCAACTTGCCCTTATCCATCTTCAGAATGAGTATTATTGCGGATTTTCTTAACCCGTACTATACACATAGGGGCAATGATAAAAGGTGGCAAAAATGAATGTTTCCAGTAGAACTGTAGTACTGATAAATGTCTTTGCTGCTGTTGGTTTGTTTACTCTTATCTCTATGAGATTTGGCTGGTTTATTTGATGTAATGATTTTGCACGCAGCACGTACTGTCAGAGAAATCAACTCTCTGACAGTACGCAAGATCTTCTCATACTCTCCAAGTTTGCAACATTATCCTTAATATTTACTTCTTTTTGCTGGCATCTACATTGAAATGAGTAGAAAATATCCCCCTACTGTCGTCTATACAAACAGCTTACTGATTCAAACGGAATCTTGTTTTCACATTTTTCTATCACGAATACTTTATACGCGCGGGAGTCTATAAATGCTTTATACTTTCAAGGAATAACGTAAATATAAAAAGATGGCGTAAAGTATATGCATGGCAGGATGTTTGCAACCTCCTTGATGACGCTGCCCCATTGAAATTGCAAACCCCGCCCTGGTTATCTTGCCCATTTATCATGCAAAACAGATAATTATAGGCCTCTGAATACCTCAGAAAGATTGAATTTTTTATAGTCCCTCTCTTGAATATTTCCTTTTGATATCAATCGATTCATCTCTTCAACAAAATAATTTATATCATCACACTTGTTATTATCCGGAAGATCTGAGTAGTTATAATTCCACCATTTTATTCTCAACAGTTCATCAATAACATTTGAATCAAACCTAAATCTGATTATTTTTGCAGGAACTCCTGCAACTATGGCATATGGGGGCACATCTTTGGTAACAACGGAATTGGCAGCAATAACAGCACCATCACCTATTGCGATGCCACCTTTCAATACAACATCATTTCCTATCCAGACATCATTTCCTATAATCGGATTTTCAGGTTTGGTAATGAATGGTTTCAATGTCCAGCTACGTTCAAATTCACTCATAGCAAACTTATCAAATTCACCGTTATAAGTCATCATGTGAGTAGTAAAACGATTCAAAGGATGATTTCCACCCATTATTTTTACATTTGATGCAATACTACAAAATCGACCTATACGTATATTCCCTGAAAAATGGCAGGTCGGAAATGAAAAAGCGCCGACACTGGAGAAATTTTTCACAGGCATTGTTGAATATTCTTCAGCAATAACATTATCTTCAATTGTTATCTTGTCACCTTTTGAGAAAAGAAATAAATTCCTTTCTTTATACGACTTCTTCCCCTTATGATTTAAAAAGATTTTATTATCCATACAAAACTCAAAGTGTTTTTTCGTCCATCTGAAGGTAAGGGTTTTATTTTTATCTTCCGTGAATTTGTACAATTGAACTTTCATTGTTAACACTTCTACTTATAAAGTATTAGTTTAATAACGATACTCTAAAGCCTTATGCTAATCAACTGTGACAGGATGAAAAATCGCCATCAAACATTTAGCCTAATTTTTACGCCAGTTATTAATGTAATCATTCTAATACTTAACCGCCATTAAACTCAGAACCTAAAACGATAGTGGCCGTCCTATAACAGCCACTAACATCTAACTTAATGTTTAACCATGACGTGGCGGACGACGGTGTAATCCTCCAGCCCATAAAGTGACATATCCTTGCCGTAACCAGAAAGTTTCTGCCCACCGTGCGGCATTTCACTTACCAGCATGAAATGGGTATTGACCCAGGTACAACCATATTGCAGCCGTGCGCTGACGCGATGCGCCCTGCCCACATCTTTCGTCCATACCGAAGATGCAAGTCCGTACTGGCTGTCATTCGCCCAGTTCACCACCTGTTCTTCGTTGTCGAAGGGCGTAACACTCACTACTGGACCAAATACCTCTTTTTGCACGATGGCATCGTCCTGTAATGCGCCAGCCAGCAGCGTCGGCGCATAGTAATAGCCATTACCCTTGCGCTTTTCACCGCCAGTGATCACTTTGATGTGCCCTGTCGCTTTCGCCTCTTCTACTGCCTTGCTGACGCGTTCGAGATGCGCCAGCGAGCTTAAAGGTCCAAGCTCCGTAGACTCGTCATCCGGCGCACCAGATTTTAACGTTGCCACCGCAGCACCCAGTTTTTCCACCAGCGTATCGTAAATGCCTTTTTGCGCGTAGATCCGACAAGCCGCAGTACAATCCTGTCCAGCATTGTAATAGCCAAATGTACGTACACCTTCGACCACTGCTTCAATATCCGCATCATCAAAAACAATCACTGGCGCTTTGCCACCAAGTTCCATATGAGTACGCTTAATGGACGACGCGGTATGGCTGATGATGTGCTCGCCGGTGGCGATAGAGCCCGTCAGCGACACCATCCGCACTTTGGGATGACCGGTCAGCGGATCACCCACCGTTTTGCCTCTGCCAAACAGTATGTTAATCACGCCTGCCGGGAAGATATCTTTCGCCAGCTCTGCCAACTTCAACGCGGTCAGCGGGGTAATTTCTGATGGTTTAAGCACTACGCAGTTCCCTGCCGCCAGCGCCGGAGCAAGTTTCCACGCGGCCATCATCAGCGGATAATTCCACGGTGCGATAGAAGCCACGACCCCCAACGGATCGCGACGGATCATCGAAGTATGACCTTCAAGATATTCACCTGCCGCCAGACCATTCAGACAGCGCGCCGCACCCGCGAAAAAGCGAAAAACATCGACAATCGCCGGGATTTCATCATTGAACGCACTATGCAGCGGTTTGCCACAATTACGGGATTCCAGTTCGGCAAAAACCTGACCATTTTCTTCGATAACATCCGCCAGTTTCAGCAGGCATTCCGCACGCGCTTTCGGTGTGGTTTGCCCCCATTCAGCAAATGCTGCATCTGCCGCACGCACAGCAGCATCGACCTGCTCTGCGGATGCCTCGGCAATCTCCAGTAAAACGTCCCCCGTTGCCGGATTATAGACAGGCTGTTTTTCCCCTTCGCCGCTAACCAGTTCTCCGTTAATCAGTAACTTATGTTGCATAGCTTATTCCTGTATCAGTGGTTATTGACCATTGTCGCCTTCGCGGGTTAGCCACCAGGCCCCCAGGATCGGCAAGGTTGTTACCAACATAACCAGCAGTGCCACCACGTTGGTTACCGGTACATCACGCGGTCGCCCAAGCTGATTGAGCAACCACAACGGTAACGTTCGTTCATGACCTGCCGTAAAGGTCGTAACGATGATTTCATCGAACGACAAGGCAAACGCCAGCATTCCTCCTGCCAGTAACGCCGAACTGAGATTCGGCAACACTACGTAGCGGAAGGTTTGCCAGCCATTGGCCCCAAGATCCATTGACGCCTCAACCAGACTCCACGAGGTGCGGCGAAAACGGGCGATGACATTGTTAAACACCACCACTACGCAAAAAGTCGCATGACCGACCACGATGGTGAAAAATCCCGGCTCCAGATTGATGGTTTTAAAGGCGGTTAATAGCGCCAGACCAGTGACAATGCCCGGCAGCGCAATGGGCAGCAGCAATAACAGCGAAATGGCGTTTTTGCCGAAAAAGTCTCGTCTCCACAGCGCGGCAGCTGCCAGCGTCCCTAACACCAGCGCAATTAATGTCGCCAGCGCCGCCACTTTAAGTGACAGCGTCACGGCATCAAGAATATCACTACGCTGTGCTGCCACGCTAAACCAGCGCAGCGTCAGGCCCTGCGGTGGAAAACTAAACGCCGCATCTTCAGTGTTAAACGCATAGGCGGCGATTATCAGGATGGGAAAATGTAGGAAAACAACGCCGCCCCAGGCCGCCAGTTTGAGGAAAAACGGTGCGCGTTCAGAGTGCATCGAACGCTCCCAGACGTTTCACGAACGCCAGGTACAGTGCGATGAGAATAATCGGCACCAGGGTGAATGCCGCCGCCATCGGCATATTGCCAATCGCCCCCTGCTGGGAATAAACCATATTGCCGATAAAATATCCTGGAGGACCAACCAGCTGCGGGACGATAAAATCGCCCAGTGTGAGTGAGAAGGTAAAGATAGAGCCAGCGGCAATACCCGGGATTGCCAGCGGCAGCACCACATAGCGAAAGGTTTGTCGTGGACGTGCGCCGAGATCAGCCGACGCCTGCAACAATGACGGCGGCAAACGCTCAAGCGCCGCCTGAACGGGCAGGATCAT
>NZ_JBQZXC010000160.1:0-6430 GCF_053555815.1 Shigella sp. SIG6
TCCCCCGGTGACGTTTGTTGCCGGGTTTTCTCGTTTTTGGTCACTTACTCATCAACTCATTTCATTTGTTATATGAATGTTTCTTACCACCCTCACGCGACAAATATCATCACAGTTGATATGTCATACAATTTATGTTGCAACGCAAACGTTTCCCTATTTTCATAAACCGTATTTTATCGCTATGAAAAAGAAATTATCGCCATGATTAACTAAAAGTATTGATTTTTTCAGTTCAACCTACATATATTGCGCGCCGCGGAAGAAGTCAGATGTCGTTTAATGGGCAAATATTGCCCTTAAATTCTCTTTTACTTTTGATTTACAGAGTAAAGCGTTGGGATAATCTATCTTCCAAGCAGATTATTGTATTTGGGATCAAGATCACTGATAGATACATAACTTGTGTGTATCTTTCCGCCCTCAAATTATTACGGCGGTAAATGATTAAGCCATCGCCGATAGACAGATTTCATTTTTACGGTCAGGCACCTTCCCGGGCTGAACTTGCTAAAAGCTGAATTATTTGCATTCCTCCAGGAGAAATAGATGGAAACGACTCAAACCAGCACGATTGCGTCGAAAGACTCTCGTAGTGCCTGGCGCAAGACAGACACCATGTGGATGCTGGGCCTTTACGGCACGGCAATCGGCGCGGGCGTGCTGTTCCTGCCAATCAACGCCGGTGTTGGCGGTATGATCCCGCTGATCATCATGGCTATCCTTGCGTTCCCGATGACGTTTTTTGCTCACCGCGGCCTGACTCGCTTCGTACTGTCTGGTAAAAACCCGGGCGAAGACATCACCGAGGTTGTAGAAGAACACTTTGGTATTGGCGCAGGTAAACTGATTACCCTGCTCTACTTCTTCGCTATCTACCCGATCCTGCTGGTTTATAGCGTGGCAATCACCAATACCGTTGAAAGCTTCATGTCTCACCAGCTGGGTATGACGCCACCGCCGCGTGCGATTCTGTCGCTGATCCTGATCGTGGGTATGATGACCATCGTTCGCTTTGGTGAGCAGATGATCGTTAAAGCGATGAGTATTCTGGTATTCCCGTTTGTTGGCGTACTGATGCTGCTGGCTCTGTACCTGATCCCGCAGTGGAACGGCGCAGCACTGGAAACGCTGTCTCTGGACACTGCATCTGCAACCGGAAACGGTCTGTGGATGACCCTGTGGCTGGCAATTCCGGTAATGGTGTTCTCGTTCAACCACTCTCCGATCATCTCTTCTTTCGCCGTTGCGAAGCGTGAAGAGTACGGCGATATGGCAGAACAGAAATGCTCGAAGATCCTGGCATTCGCACACATCATGATGGTGCTGACCGTAATGTTCTTCGTCTTCAGCTGCGTACTGAGCCTGACTCCGGCAGACCTGGCTGCGGCTAAAGAGCAGAACATCTCGATTCTGTCTTACCTGGCTAATCACTTTAACGCACCGGTTATCGCGTGGATGGCTCCGATTATCGCGATTATCGCTATCACCAAATCCTTCCTCGGCCACTACCTGGGCGCACGTGAAGGCTTCAACGGTATGGTGATTAAATCTCTGCGTGGTAAAGGTAAGTCTATCGAAATCAACAAGCTGAACCGTATCACTGCGCTGTTCATGCTGGTAACGACCTGGATTGTTGCCACCCTGAACCCGAGCATCCTGGGTATGATTGAAACCCTGGGCGGCCCAATCATCGCGATGATCCTGTTCCTGATGCCGATGTACGCAATTCAGAAAGTACCGGCAATGCGTAAGTACAGCGGTCACATCAGCAACGTATTCGTTGTCGTGATGGGTCTGATTGCAATCTCCGCAATCTTCTACTCTCTGTTCAGCTAAGTCCTTTCGCGCCGCTTTCGGGCGGCGCTTCCTCCGTTTTAACGCGATGTATTTCCTATGATTAGCGTATTCGATATTTTCAAAATCGGCATTGGCCCTTCCAGTTCTCATACCGTTGGACCAATGAAAGCGGGTAAACAATTTACCGACGATCTGATTGCCCGTAACCTGCTTAAAGACGTGACCCGCGTGGTGGTTGACGTGTACGGCTCGCTCTCTCTGACTGGTAAAGGCCACCACACAGATATCGCCATTATTATGGGCCTGGCGGGTAACCTGCCGGATACCGTGGATATCGATTCCATCCCCGGTTTTATTCAGGATGTGAATACTCATGGTCGCCTGATGCTGGCAAACGGTCAGCATGAAGTGGAGTTCCCGGTTGATCAGTGCATGAACTTCCATGCAGACAACCTTTCTCTGCATGAAAACGGTATGCGCATTACCGCGCTGGCGGGCGATAAAGTCGTTTACAGCCAGACTTACTACTCTATTGGCGGTGGCTTTATCGTTGATGAAGAGCATTTTGGCCAGCAGGATAGCGCACCGGTTGAAGTTCCTTATCCGTACAGTTCAGCAGCCGATCTGCAAAAACATTGTCAGGAAACCGGGCTGTCACTCTCTGGCCTGATGATGAAAAACGAGCTGGCGCTGCACAGTAAAGAAGAGCTGGAACAGCACCTGGCGAACGTCTGGGAAGTCATGCGTGGCGGTATTGAGCGCGGTATTTCCACCGAAGGCGTGTTGCCTGGCAAACTGCGCGTTCCACGCCGTGCTGCGGCACTACGCCGGATGCTGGTCAGCCAGGATAAAACCACCACTGACCCGATGGCGGTTGTTGACTGGATCAACATGTTTGCACTGGCAGTGAACGAAGAGAACGCTGCTGGCGGTCGCGTGGTGACTGCGCCGACTAACGGTGCGTGCGGGATTATCCCGGCTGTGCTGGCGTACTACGATAAGTTTATCCGCGAAGTGAACGCTAACTCACTGGCTCGTTACCTGCTGGTAGCCAGCGCCATTGGTTCTCTTTATAAGATGAACGCGTCGATTTCTGGTGCCGAAGTGGGTTGCCAGGGTGAAGTTGGCGTGGCGTGCTCTATGGCGGCAGCTGGTCTGGCAGAACTGTTAGGCGCAAGCCCGGCGCAGGTTTGCATCGCAGCGGAAATCGCGATGGAGCACAACCTCGGTCTGACTTGTGACCCGGTCGCGGGGCAGGTTCAGGTACCGTGCATTGAGCGTAACGCCATTGCAGCAGTGAAAGCGGTGAACGCCGCGCGTATGGCACTGCGCCGTACCAGCGAACCGCGCGTCTGCCTCGATAAAGTTATCGAAACCATGTACGAAACAGGTAAAGACATGAACGCCAAGTACCGCGAAACCTCTCGCGGCGGCCTGGCGATGAAGATCGTTGCCTGCGATTAATCTCTCCCAGAGGCCTCGTTTTGCGAAGCCTCTTCCTGTTTTCTCAACCAGCCATAGCCTGTTCCGGCATCGAATGTTACCCTTATCGCCTGATCTTTAAGGGGGTTATCGTGGCTGTTCATTTGCTTATTGTCGATGCACTGAATCTTATCCGTCGCATTCATGCCGTTCAGGGTTCGCCCTGTGTCGAAACCTGCCAGCATGCGCTCGATCAGCTCATTATGCACAGCCAGCCAACTCACGCGGTCGCCGTTTTTGATGATGAAAACCGCAGTAGCGGCTGGCGTCATCAGCGTTTACCAGATTACAAAGCGGATCGACCGCCAATGCCGGAAGAGTTGCACGACGAGATGCCTGCATTACGCGCCGCCTTTGAGCAACGCGGCGTCCCGTGCTGGTCAGCCAGCGACAACGAAGCCGATGACTTAGCCGCCACACTGGCGGTCAAAGTGACACAGGCCGGGCATCAGGCAACGATTGTTTCGACAGATAAAGGCTACTGTCAGTTACTTTCACCGACATTACGTATTCGTGATTACTTCCAGAAACGTTGGCTGGATGCGCCATTTATCGATAAAGAATTTGGCGTTCAACCGCAGCAGTTGCCCGATTACTGGGGACTTGCGGGGATCTGCAGTTCAAAGGTACCGGGTGTTGCGGGAATCGGACCAAAAAGCGCCACGCAGCTGCTGGTCGAGTTTCAGAGTCTGGAAGGGATATATGAGAATCTGGATGCGGTTGCCGAAAAGTGGCGCAAAAAATTAGAAACCCATAAAGAGATGGCGTTTCTGTGCCGCGATATTGCCCGCTTACAAACCGATTTGCATATCGACGGCAATTTACAGCAATTGCGGTTGGTACGGTAACGGCGAGCCGGATACGCCGCAAATCGTATCCGGCATTATCACATCAGCGCATTTACCAGGCGGTATGGTAAAGCTCTACAATATCCTCAAGCGTTGCTTCACGCGGGTTGCCACCGGTACAAACATCATCCAGTGCCGCCTGAGCCAGTGCCGAAATGTCTTCCTTGCGTACACCAACATCACGCAAATGTGGCGGAATACCGACATCACGGTTGAGGGCAAACACCGCTTCAACAGCGGCATTACGCGCCCCTTCCAGGCTCATACCTTCCACTTTCACGCCCATAACGCGCGCGATATCGCGGTACTTCTCACCGGTAAAGTCAGCGTTATAGCGCATGACATGCGGTAACAGGATGGCGTTCGCAACACCGTGTGGAGTGTTATAAAACGCGCCCAGTGGATGCGCCATACCATGCACCAACCCTAACCCAACATTCGAGAAGCCCATACCCGCAACATACTGCCCGAGCGCCATTTCTTCTCCGGCATCCTTATCACCAGCAACCGATCCTCGCAGCGCCCCAGCAATGATTTCAATCGCTTTAATGTGCAGTGCATCGGTTAGTGCCCACGCGCCACGGGTAATATACCCCTCAATAGCATGAGTGAGCGCATCGACACCCGTCGCGGCTTTCAGCGCCGGAGGCATACCATCCATCATGTCAGCATCAATAAACGCCACCTGCGGGATATCATGCGGATCAACGCAAACAAACTTGCGCCGTTTTTCTTCGTCAGTGATCACGTAGTTAATGGTCACTTCTGCCGCAGTACCTGCTGTGGTGGGGATTGCCAGAATCGGTACACTGGGTTTATTGGTCGGGGAAAGCCCTTCCAGGCTACGCACATCGGCAAACTCCGGGTTGTTGCTGATAATGCCAATTGCTTTACAAGTATCCTGTGGAGAACCACCACCAATAGCGATCAGGTAATCCGCGCCGCTATTCTGGAATACACCGAGCCCTTCTTTGACGACAGTAATTGTTGGGTTGGGCACTACGCCGTCGTAAATCGCCCATGCCAGCCCTGCAGCATCCATCTTATCGGTCACTTTCGCCACCACGCCGCATTGCACCAGCGTTTTATCGGTGACGATCAGCGCCTTCTGATAACCACGGCGTTTCACCTCATCGGTTAAAGCCCCAACAGCACCCCGACCAAACCATGCCGTTTCGTTCAGAATCATTCTGTTAGCCATCATCCTTCTCCTTGTTGCTTTACGAAATTACTCTTCAATCCGTAACCCATAGGTTTTGAATTTCTCCAGCACTACGGCAATCTCTTCATCGCTCAGCACTGGCACCGGGTCCGTAATCGCCAGGGTCGTCAGGTAAAGTTGCGCCAGCACTTCAACTTCATGCGCCAGCCATAACGCTTTTTCCAGATTCACCTCACAAGCGATAAGCCCATGATGTTGTAACAAAGTTGCCTTACGATTTTTGAGAGCCAGCGCAACATGTTCAGAAAGTTCGCGTGTTCCAAAGGTCGCATAAGGCGCGCAAGGAATAGAATTACCGCCAGCCGCCGCAATCATGTAGTGAATAGCGGGGATCGATCGGTTAAGAATGGAAACTGCCGTGCAATGAACGGCATGATTGTGAACAACCGCGTTGGCATCCGGTCTGCTTTGATAGGCTGCCATATGGAAACGCCATTCGCTTGAGGGGAGCTTTCCTTCCTCATGTTTACCGTTGCCATCAATAAAGACAATATGCGACTCCGTCAGTTTTTCATATGGAATGCCTGTAGGCGTAATCAGCATCCCATCCTGATAACGTACACTGACGTTCCCCGCTATCCCCTGGTTCAGTCCCAGGCGGGTCATTTCCAGGCAAGTGTCAATAATCTGACGAGCAAGTTTATTTCGTTCCATTAGCTACCTCTCTCTGATTCAAAACAGGGCAATAATGTTGTTCCTTTCACACTATTGAATTAGCCGTTTAATTACCCACCATCTTCTTCCTGATTAACAAGAAAGAAATTCACAAGCTTATATTTTGTGACCTAGCTCAACTAATCACAGTAAATAACTGCAAGTTCTCTTTTTATAACCCCGTTAAAAATGACCGCTCTTAAAAATATTTATCAAAACGGTCATTTTTCCATTTCCCCTCGCCAGAAATGCCCGTTTTCGGCACAAACAATTAATACGGTCATCTGGTTTGTGTTTTTTATGATTTATTTTCTGAAACGGGCATGAAATTTCGATTATTAAAGTGATGGTAGTCACATAAAGTCACCTTCCAGCTAATAAGTGTGACCGCCGTCATATTACAGAGCGTTTTTTATTTGAAAAT
>NZ_JBQZXC010000161.1:0-6322 GCF_053555815.1 Shigella sp. SIG6
ATTTTTCTCATTTTGATTTTATCAATTTGATTATTATTTATCATAAAGAAACGTCGCGAGATTATTAAAGAATATCTATTAATGTGCAATTGAAATGTGATAATTATCACTGAACCGTTGTTGTCATTTGTTTTACAAAAGCAAGGGATTAAATCTCCTCCAATGGACAAAAAAATGAATAATGACAATACCGATTACGTGAGTAATGAATCAGGGACGCTTTCGCGATTATTTAAACTACCTCAGCATGGGACCACCGTCCGCACAGAATTGATTGCGGGGATGACCACTTTTTTAACCATGGTGTACATTGTTTTTGTGAACCCGCAAATCCTCGGCGCGGCACAAATGGACCCGAAAGTGGTGTTTGTTACCACCTGTTTGATTGCCGGTATCGGCAGTATTGCGATGGGGATATTTGCTAACTTACCCGTGGCGCTGGCTCCGGCAATGGGGCTGAACGCCTTCTTTGCGTTCGTGGTCGTGGGGGCGATGGGGATCTCCTGGCAGACCGGGATGGGCGCGATATTCTGGGGCGCAATTGGGCTATTTTTGCTCACGCTGTTTCGTATCCGGTACTGGATGATCTCCAACATTCCATTAAGTTTACGTATTGGTATCACCAGTGGAATCGGATTATTTATTGCCTTAATGGGATTAAAAAACACTGGTGTTATTGTCGCCAATAAAGACACGCTGGTGATGATTGGCGATTTAAGTTCTCACGGCGTGTTGTTAGGTATTTTAGGGTTTTTTATTATAACCGTGTTGTCATCACGTCATTTTCATGCCGCGGTGCTGGTTTCTATTGTGGTGACGTCTTGCTGTGGATTATTTTTCGGTGATGTTCATTTTAGCGGCGTCTATTCCATTCCGCCTGATATTAGCGGCGTCATTGGTGAAGTAGATTTGAGCGGCGCGTTAACACTTGAACTCGCCGGTATCATTTTCTCCTTTATGCTGATCAACCTATTTGATTCATCAGGAACATTAATTGGTGTAACTGATAAAGCGTGCTTAATAGATAGCAACGGTAAATTCCCCAATATGAATAAGGCGCTGTATGTTGATAGCGTCAGTTCGGTGGCAGGCGCATTTATCGGTACCTCGTCTGTTACTGCCTATATTGAAAGTACTTCTGGTGTGGCAGTCGGTGGTCGCACGGGGCTAACGGCTGTCGTGGTCGGCGTTATGTTCCTGTTAGTTATGTTCTTCTCACCGCTGGTGGCGATGGTTCCTCCTTACGCAACCGCTGGAGCGTTAATCTTTGTTGGCGTGCTGATGACTTCGAGCCTGGCGCGCGTTAACTGGGATGATTTTACCGAATCGGTGCCTGCGTTTATTACCACGGTGATGATGCCCTTTACTTTCTCGATCACCGAAGGGATTGCACTCGGCTTTATGTCGTACTACATCATGAAAGTGTGCACCGGGCGCTGGCGCGATCTGAACCTGTGTGTGGTGGTGGTCGCAGCTCTGTTCGCATTGAAGATTATTCTGGTGGATTAGTAACTGGCGAGGGTTTCCAGATATCATGAGTTCTGATTACGCAGGAGAACTCATGATCTGGATAATGCTCGCCACGCTGGCGGTAGTGTTTGTGGTTGGTTTTCGGGTGCTGACATCCGGGGCCAGAAAAGCGATTCGCCGTCTCAGCGATCGGCTGAATATCGATGTCGTACCCGTGGAGTCGATGGTCGATCAAATGGGAAAGTCAGCCGGTGACGAATTTTTACGTTATTTGCATCGCCCGGATGAGTCGCACCTGCAAAACGCCGCGCAGGTGTTGCTCATCTGGCAAATTGTCATTGTCGATGATAGCGAACAGAACCTGCTGCAATGGCACCGGATTTTACAAAAAGCCCGCCTTTCCGCGCCGATTACCGATGCTCAGGTCAGGCTGGCGCTGGGTTTTCTGCGTGAAACCGAACCTGAAATGCAGGATATTAATGCTTTTCAGATGCGCTATAACGCGTTCTTTCAGCCTGCCGAGGGCGTTCACTGGTTGCATTGAAACCGTTTCGTCTTATCAGCCTACAGACCGCGCCTGACCTGTCGGGTGGATAAGACGTTCACGCCGTATCCGGTAATCTTTGCCCTGTTCCGTTTCGATCTTAACTCCAGCTCAAGCAACACCGTAAAAGTTGCAAAAACGTTAAATGCGTCACACATTTCAATGTTAAAGTGGTCGGCTTTTCCCCTGAAACATGCCACGGGTAACACCATGAGTGAATTTATTGCCGAAAACCGCGGCGCGGATGCCATCACCCGACCGAACTGGTCAGCCGTTTTCTCGGTGGCGTTTTGTGTCGCCTGTCTGATTATCGTTGAGTTTTTGCCCGTCAGTTTGTTGACGCCAATGGCCCAGGATTTAGGCATTTCGGAAGGGGTTGCCGGGCAATCGGTGACCGTGACCGCCTTTGTGGCAATGTTTGCCAGTTTGTTTATTACCCAGACAATTCAGGCCACTGACCGCCGCTACGTTGTTATTTTGTTTGCCGTTTTGCTGACGCTCTCCTGCTTGCTGGTTTCCTTTGCTAACTCATTCAGTTTGCTTTTAATCGGTCGTGCCTGTCTGGGGCTGGCGCTGGGCGGGTTCTGGGCGATGTCGGCGTCGCTGACCATGCGTCTGGTACCGCCGCGTACGGTGCCGAAGGCGCTGTCGGTGATCTTCGGCGCGGTTTCTATTGCGCTGGTGATTGCCGCGCCGTTGGGCAGTTTTTTAGGCGAGCTTATCGGTTGGCGCAATGTCTTTAATGCGGCGGCGGTGATGGGCGTGCTGTGTATTTTCTGGATTATCAAATCATTGCCTTCACTGCCAGGCGAACCCTCGCATCAGAAACAAAATACTTTCCGCTTATTACAACGTCCGGGTGTGATGGCAGGGATGATCGCCATCTTCATGTCTTTCGCCGGGCAGTTTGCTTTCTTCACGTATATTCGCCCGGTGTATATGAACCTGGCGGGATTCGGCGTGGATGGCTTAACGCTGGTGCTGTTGAGTTTTGGTATCGCCAGCTTTATTGGTACGTCGCTTTCGTCGTTCATTCTTAAACGTTCGGTAAAACTGGCCTTAGCAGGCGCGCCGTTAATACTGGCTGTGAGTGCGTTGGTACTGACGTTGTGGGG
This sequence comes from Shigella sp. SIG6, assembly GCF_053555815.1. Taxonomy (NCBI): domain Bacteria; kingdom Pseudomonadati; phylum Pseudomonadota; class Gammaproteobacteria; order Enterobacterales; family Enterobacteriaceae; genus Shigella; species Shigella sp. SIG6. Next base: position 3,130 of record NZ_JBQZXC010000161.1, read on the forward strand.
AAGCGATAAAATCGTTGCTACCGGCGTGGCGATTATCTGGGGGCTAACTTTTGCATTGGTTCCCGTCGGCTGGTCAACGTGGATCACCCGCTCGCTGGCCGATCAGGCAGAAAAAGCCGGGTCTATTCAGGTGGCGGTTATTCAGCTTGCTAATACCTGTGGCGCGGCAATCGGCGGTTATGCGCTGGATAATATTGGTCTGACTTCGCCGTTGATGTTGTCCGGCACATTGATGTTGCTGACTGCATTGTTGGTTACTGCAAAGGTGAAAATGAAGAAATCCTGATATCAGGTAAAGAAGCGTTGGTCAGTAGTTGTTGCTGTTCTTACATATCCGGGCATTCTACCTTACCCAACGCTTCCCAATAATTGCTCTGATTATTACGTTCCATCGCCACGATGGCCTCGCGTATATGTTGTTTATTGTTTTCATCTGACAACATTAACTTTTCCCACGCTTCATCTGATAATGACGCCTGTGGCGTGCAAATTTTACGTAAATCTTGTAATACCGTGGTTTTCTCTTTTGCGGACTGCAGTGAGCTAAAAGGCGACTCGGCGTATACGATGCCTGGCATAGCGAAAAAAGTGAAAATAAGCAGTAGTGTCGTTGGTTTCATGGATTCAACCTTTTACAAATGTGTATCGAATGAAGCATAAGTGTAGTTTGCTTTCATCGCTCTCATCATGCTGTACGAAACGCGCTTGCGTGGTCAGTAAGAAGTGCCAGACTTTATATTCCACTTTTATTCCTTTTTATTCTTATCGATAGCGTTTCGTTTTTTAAACCGCAGCGACCTTACCGCTATAGTCAGGTAATCATTAATAAAAGGATAAAAAAATGAAACTGACAACACATCATCTACGGACAGGGGCCGCATTATTGCTGGCCGGAATTCTGCTGGCAGGTTGCGACCAGAGTAGCAGCGATGCAAAACACATTAAAGTTGGCGTTATAAATGGCGCAGAACAAGATGTCGCGGAAGTCGCTAAAAAGGTGGCAAAAGAGAAATATGGCCTCGATGTTCAACTGGTAGGATTTAGCGGTTCGCTGCTACCGAACGATGCGACAAATCATGGCGAACTTGATGCGAACGTCTTCCAGCATCGACCCTTTCTTGAACAAGATAATCAGGCGCATGGTTATAAACTGGTAGCGGTGGGAAATACGTTTGTCTTCCCCATGGCGGGTTATTCCAAAAAAATCAAAACCGTGGCGCAAATAAAAGAAGGCGCGACAGTGGCGATCCCCAACGACCCGACCAACCTTGGTCGTGCGCTTTTACTGTTGCAAAAAGAGAAGCTAATTACTCTGAAAGAGGGAAAAGGGTTATTACCTACCGCGCTGGATATAACCGATAATCCTCGTCATTTGCAGATTATGGAACTCGAGGGGGCGCAGCTCCCGCGCGTACTGGATGATCCCAAAGTTGATGTGGCGATTATCAGCACCACTTACATTCAGCAGACCGGGCTTTCTCCGGTGCACGACAGCGTATTTATTGAAGATAAAAATTCGCCGTATGTGAATATTTTGGTGGCACGGGAAGATAATAAGAATGCAGAAAACGTGAAGGAATTTCTGCAATCTTATCAATCATCCGAAGTCGCTAAAGCGGCAGAAACCATCTTTAACGGTGGCGCGGTGCCTGGCTGGTAATTCTCACTCATCCCGCGCCGGACGATTTATTTTTCTGGCGCGGCGACGGGAATCCATTGAAATCAAAATTACCGATGACAGAATCAGCAGCGTTCCCAGCCAGTCCGGTAATGTGAACGTGATCCCCAGCAACAGCAAAGAGAGTAGCGCGCTACTTAATGGTTCTGCACAGCTCAAAATGCTGGCTTTTGGACCGCCAATTAATTGTGCTCCTTTCAGGTACAGACTAAATGTCAGGGACGTACCAATGACGATCAAATAAAAAAACGCCAAAATCAAACTGCCGTTAACGACAAAGTTTGTCCCTTGTCTGGCATAAAAAGGCAATAGAATCAGACCGCCGATCAGCATACTCCAGCCGACGACAGGCAACGTGCCATAGCGGGCAATCAGCGTTGAGGGATAGGTGGTATAGAATGCAGCAGCAAATGCCGAGGCAATGCCCCAGAATAACGCGGCAGGAGAGATCGATAATGACGTCGGATTACCGTGTGTCACCAATAAAAAAGTCCCGACCAGCGATGTCAAAATAGCGCAGAAAACCAGAATGCCCGGGCGCGATTTACGTACCAGTGAGAACCAGGCGACGATAATCGTCGGTGAGAGGAATTGCAGCACCGTTGCCGTGGCTGCGTTCGATTTTTCGATGGTTAGCAAAAAAGTGAGCTGTACGGTTAGCGCGCCAACCACGGAAAAAATCAGCAGACTAATGGCATCTTTGTGATTGTTAATAATAGAAAAGATTTTATCGCCATGAACAAATGACAGCGTCAGCAGAATCAAACCGGCGAATATCAAACGCGTCATAGTCAAAAACTGCGACGACATCTGGCTTTGCTCCATGATGTATTGCGCACAGACCCCTGAACTTCCCCACAACACGGCGGCAATCAGAACGTTCAGCATCCCCTTTCTGGTGGAACCCATTTTTCCCTCTGCATACTGTTTTGTCGTTTATGTATGCAGGCATGATAGCAAAAATGGCGAGGATGGCTCTGTTTGCGCCACGCCGATTTTTCTTAGCCCAGACTGGTGAGCTAAATATCTTTAATAAACAGCAGGCAAATCATCGTAATACCCAACATCCCTATCGCCAGCCAGAACAACGCATGGTAGCTCCAGATTTCAACCATAATTCCGTCAACAGAGCCGGCGATAATCCAGCCGACGCGTGAAGTATTTGCATATAACGTTGTCGCAGAGCCTATTTTTTCAGGCATCAAGTCCTGAAAATAAAGCATGCCGATACCACAGAGAATACCAAGGAAGATGGCATTTAGAATTTGCAATTCCAGCTCAACCGCCGGAGTCGTCGCCATGAGTACGCTGGCGTAAAAACACATACCACTCACGATAGCAATGAGCATTAATAGTCGCTTGCCAATACGTTTCATGTAATAGCCTGCGATTAATGAGGTGTACTGGCAATAGCGGACACTACCATTTGTTCTTTTTTAAGCAGCCATCTGATGATATTTTTCCCTGAAGGCTGCCGGGGAGATATTCCCCAGACGAGAGTGATGACGCTGACGA
>NZ_JBQZXC010000162.1:0-6319 GCF_053555815.1 Shigella sp. SIG6
AACCGCACGTTTTAAACGTACAACGCCGGGATCTTGCGGTTCACGTTCGACAACATCGTGCGTTAAGACAGCTGCCTGCTGCCATTCTTGTAACGTTAATGCTGTCTAGGCTTGTTCAACCTCCAGATTAATATTACGTGGCTCGATCACTTCTGCTTTTTTTAATTCATTTTCTGCTGCACGAGGCCAACCGCGGGCTTGTAACACACTCGCGTAATCAATGCGCAGTCCCTGATTTCCTGGTGCGTTATAAGCAAGCTCTCTGGCTGTCATTTCAGCCTGAGGAAGATCATTACTATATTTTGCTACGGTTGAGAGAAACGAATGCCCCTGTAACCAGGTATCATTCGGGATGCTCGTAGGCGTGCCCATTAACCGAAGGAAAGGCGGCGAAGTATTAATGGTATGTTGGGTGACAGTTAGCGCGCCCGGATAATTTTCACTCTCCAGGTGGCTGTAAAAGAGATCCGCAAGTTCTTCATCGGATAAATCCGGGGCAATGGTCTCCTTGTGATAAAAGAGCTCGGTCATTATTGACTGTGCTTTTTTCGGCTGATGATCTTTGAGATAAGCCGATGCAACCCAATATTGCCCCTAGGGCGGAATAATTTGCCCCGTCTTTTTTAATCGCTGATAGTGAGAAATAACGTCTTTATAACGATCGCGAGTTAATAACGCGCCAAGATGATCAACCTGAATACGCTGGTACTGGGCAGTGCGGTCTGGGTTATCGTGCCACAGAATTTCTAATGCAGCGTATTGGGCGAGGGCGCGATCGGCAATGGCATAACGTTCACTTTCACTGCGCGTAGGCATAAACGACAGTCTGACCAGTTCGGCATGAATATCAGCGCGAATATCTGGCGTTAAATTGGCATCGTCAATCGCGGCAGCAAGTTGATTATTACGTAATGCCTGCACGTATTCTGTGGGATATTGTTGCGTAGATGCATTTTCAGGTAATGACTCTGTCATCGCCCGTAATTCATCCTGATGACGCCCCGCCAGTTTATAGATATAGGCTTCTGCGAGTAAATTGGCTTTGTCCGGTGCTCCAGAGTTAAGCTGCTTAAGTTTAACCAGCGCAGTATCATAGTGACCCGCATCTGCCAGGGTTAAAATTTGTCCCCGTTGATAATCCTTATTTTGCGGCTCCAGAGAGAGCGCCTTTTGCCACAGTGTAAGCGAGTTTTGCCATTGTTGCAGGTTACGATAAGCGACGGCGACAGCTGCATAACCACGCGCTGGTAATTGCTGATGACGGTAGCGGTTGTAAACGGTAATAACCTGTTTATCTTGCCCGGCCCATAAGGCAATCTGTAACCAGTCAGCAATTTGGTTATTGCTGAGTGCTGATTTTAGTGCAAACCATGACAAAGCTGGCTGAGTATTACCCTTGCGAGCTTCAATAATCAATGCATCATAGGCGTTATTAACAGCACTCTTCGCCGCGGGACTCGCTGCTAAAAATGCGGCAGTAAGAAGTTTCAAAGCCCATTTGGTTTTCGGGCACCTTTTTCTGCTACTTGAATACATCCAGTATTACTCCATGTATTGCCAACATCTCTCTCTGTATCTAATTACAGGTAACTGAAAAGAAAGATATTTTTGCACCTCATAATCCGTTATTAAACGCGGAAGAGAGACGTGAATTGTTGATGATGAGAAGAAGAAATGATGAGCAGAGTGTCCATATAAAATCCTTTTCTCGCCCGAAAATCCATTCCAATGATGAGGATCTTCAGGAATACGGCATAAATCCCAATGCCTTTTTCAAAATAAATTAGGATTAAAATAATTAAATCAGTAAATTCCGATGCATGATTTCGGATTTTTCGAAAGTCCTGATGAAAGGCTGCGCTACGGCACTCACGGATTTAATTGTTATTCCTAATGTATCTATGAATTAATGTTTTATAAGGATTTTCTATAACCATTTATAAGTATTTTCAAGCCTGGCTTGTTGCAAACAATGTATAAAGCACTTAGGCAATAATAATTACATTCAGCAACTATCATCATCGGTATTGTTTGTGGGCGAAATTTCATATTGACAACAGTACAGTTCTTATATCTATTAATAATAGAAAGGGATCTACAACCTACAGATTGGTGTAGCTTTATGGAAAAAGACTATTTGAGAATTAGTAGTACTGTATTAGTGAGCTTATTGTTTGGGCTTGCTTTGGTTTTGGTGAATAGTTGGTTTAATCAGCCAGGCGTTGAGGAAGTTGTTCCACGATCAACCTATCTGATGGTAATGATTGCTTTATTTTTTTATCGATACTGTTGCATTTATTTTTATGCAGTTGTATTTCATTTATGACCGTAGGCAATTTTCAAACTGTATACTTAGTTTGGCTTTTCTGAGTTGTTTGATTTACTTTGTTAAAACCGTCATTATCATTCAGCAAATTATTGAGGGGCGTTTGACAAGCAGTGTTGTCCAAAATGACATTGCAATCTATTATTTGTTTCGTCAGATGAGTTTGTGCATATTAATATTTCTGGCATTGGTGAATAAAGTTAGTGAAAACACAAAACAGCGTAATTTATTTTCCAAAAAAATGACTTTGTGCATAAGTTTGTTTTTTGTTTTTGGGGGGCCGATAGTTGCTCACATACTTTCTAGTCATTATGAGAGCTACAATTTACACATTGCCGAGTTAACCAATGAAAATGGTCAGGTGGTTTGGAAAGCCTCATATGTTACCATAATGATTTTCATGTGGTTAACCTTGCTTTCGGTTAATCTATACTTTAATGGTTTACGCTATGATATCTGGAATGGAGTGACGGTGATTGCTTTTTGTGCCGTACTGTACAATATCTCTCTGTTATTTATGAGCAGGTATAGCGTGTCCACTTGGTATATTAGTCGCACTATTGAAGTAGTCAGTAAGTTAACCGTTATGGTAATATTTATGTGCCATATATTCAGTGCGCTACGAGTAACAAAGAACATTGCACATCGCGATCCCTTAACCAATATATTTAACAGAAATTATTTTTTTAATGAACTGACAGTTCAATCAGCATCAGCCAAAAAAACGCCTTATTGTGTCATGATTATGGATATCGACCACTTCAAAAAAGTCAACGACACCTGGGGGCATCCGGTTGGCGATCAGGTGATAAAAACAGTGGTGAATATCATTGGGAAAAGCATACGACCAGATGACCTTTTAGCGCGCGTCGGCGGCGAAGAGTTTGGCGTCTTGCTGACGGACATCGATACTGAACGTGCGAAAGCTTTAGCGGAAAGGATTCGGGAAAATGTTGAGCGTTTAACTGGCGATAATCCTGAATACGCTATACCACAAAAAGTGACGATTAGTATTGGCGCTGTTGTGACTCAGGAAAATGCGTTAAACCCGAATGAGATCTATCGACTGGCTGATAACGCACTATACGAGGCGAAAGAGACCGGGCGTAATAAGGTGGTTGTGAGGGATGTGGTGAATTTTTGTGAGTCACCATAAAGCGGCATTTTAGCGGGTGATTTTGGTAAGCGCTAAATAGCTATTCGCAGACTTGCGTAACAATTTTCAGAAATATCATAGTACTATATGATCTTAAATGCTGATCATTGATCAATCTGCTATCACCCGCTTTTACTGGCAATTGTACTATAATTTCTTAGGTTGCATCACCCTGATGCGTGGGGAAACATGTATGGTATTCAACAAAAAAATATTTGTACTCATTATAATACCAGGCATTCTGGGGGTGTTACTATCGTTTGCTATGTCAATATTTCAAATGAATAGAGATACGACAATTACCGCCGGTATTCTGTTAAAACAGCTTGATAATGTTACGCAAATTGTCCAGCATACGACAAAGCTTACCTCTATTCTGGTGATGAAGCCCTGCAAAGACATTCTTGAACAGTTGATTGCTAACGGAGCATTGACTCTCTATGTTCGAACAACGGGTCTTATAGAAAATAATTTCCAAATATGTTCTTCAGTTAGCGGTTTCAAAAAAATGAATGTTAACGATGTTTACGGTACGAGCTTTCACAATAAAAATAAAGAATCACGTATAGTATCAATTAGCGGTACAAGTTTTGTGCCAGGTAAAACAGCAATAGTGTTCCTTATGCCAATAGGGAATAATATGACAGCTTTTAGTATTGTAGAGTCACGATATATCTATGATCTAATGGATGTTCTTGATGATGAGAATAATGATTCATTTTCTCTTCGTTTTACTGAAGGGCCTGCAATTATTAGCGGTGTAAATAATAATGACAGGTTATATATGTTAAAAAGAGATTTTAATTCTGCGATCAGTCAGGCTCGTCTTACAGTTACTACGCCGATGATATCGTTATATCCCTATATCATTAGCAATGTGCTTTATATTTTGCCGTTATCTATTATTCTCTCTTTTATTCTCTATTTCTTATGGCAGCACTGGATGTCACGGAAAATGTCGCTGGCAGAAGAAATTAAAAAAGGAATGTCATCCGGAGAATTTTCTGTGCATTATCAACCAGTGTGCGACACGACAACCAAAGCGTGTCTGGGGGTTGAAGCGTTAATGCGCTGGCAACGCGAAGATGGTAAAAATATATCTCCGGTAGTTTTTATCCGCGCTGCAGAAGAGGAAAATTTAATAATACCGTTAACTAAACATCTCTTTGAACTGATTATTCAGGATGTACAAAGCTGGAAAGTGGAAAAAGCCGTTTCACCTTGGGATAAATATTGCCGCGGAACATCTTGCACATCCTGACTTTGTTGGTGATGTTTTACATATTAAAAATGCAATATCTGATAAATTTAATATTGTCCTTGAGATTACCGAACGCAATCTGGTTGAAGACACTGATCTTGCATTACAGAAAATAAATGAATTAAGGATCCATGGCTGTGAATTTGCAGTCGATGATTTTGGCACGGGATATTGTTCCCTTGGCCTTCTGCAAAAGTTGTCTGTTGATTATCTTAAAATAGATAAAAGCTTTATAGACACACTTACTACAGCGGAAGACGAAACGCCAGTTTTAGATATTATTATTAAGCTGAGTAATCGGCTCAATTTGATAACGATTGCAGAAGGTGTCAGTACTCCTCACCAGCAGAATATCTTATTCATAATAACGTGACATTAGTTCAGGGATACTTATATGAAAAACCAATGAAAGCGACAGAGTTTTATCAGTGGTATGTAAACAGATAAATAATTAAAAATATTGGAATGGTTTTGTATTGTCTTAAAATATAAACAAAGCAATCAGAATGTTATTAACTGATGACAAACGCCAGGATCAACAATGCTGTTAGTGAGTAATACATATGAATCGTGGTGTCCTGCCTGTAGAGAATATGTAGTTATAATCATTTTGACGCGTAACATAATAATTAATTGAAGTGTCTGCTTTTATGAAGAAATCAGAAGTGATATTTTCAAGGATTTCATCGCTGATGTTATCATCTTTTTGTATTTTTTGGATTTTAACTGTGGTGAGATAAACGGTATCACGGAATTTCTTGTATGTAAAACTCACATATCGGCGGATGAAGCCCATTTTTTTTCCATCTACCGTGTATGCGCCCGTGAGATACATGTTTCCTGTGTTATTTTCAGAAATCATATTTAACGAAAAATATTGATCCATTTTTGTATGATCGGTGAAATTAATAACATGGGCATTACATGATATGTTTTGCTCTGCTGGTTCATTGGAATGATGAAACGCAATATGGCTCAGAATTGCTGCAATAAAAGCACATAAAATTATTCCCGAAAACAGAAAATATCTTTGAGTCATATGATTACTCCGCTTTATAATAGAGAGAGTTGCAATTATTTGGTGATTCAGAGTTTAACATTTGACTACAGGTGAAAGCATAAAACCCGCTCATGCTATCATTTGTTGCAATGTAAATGTAAGGATGTATTTTGTAGTTGACTTCCATTTTCTGCAATTTTTCAATAATTGGTGATAGCATGTCTACGGAATTAAAGTAATTATTATCATAGAAATAACTGCATCCTTCCTGAGTAGGGTGTTGAGCATAATTTGAGAAAGCATCTATTTTTTTATAGTGTGAGATTTGCTTTGAAAAGCCATATCGAAAAAATAAGAAGACATATAAACAATCCCCCATGCCGCAAAAAAAAACTATAAGTAATGTATTCTTTGTGGTAAATATACCTTTTGCAACGTGATTTTTATTTATATTTTCAGTGTGGGTGCCATTCTCTTCACTCTCAACACTTTCATTCTCATTGTGATTATTGTCGAGAACAGTTATGTTGATTTCTTCATTGATTTTGAAGCCTTTCCGTGGCACCGTTCTGATAA
>NZ_JBQZXC010000163.1:0-6305 GCF_053555815.1 Shigella sp. SIG6
CTTTACGGATAGCATCTTTTGTTATGCCCGTTTTTTCGAGTTGTTCAGCATGACGCAGCATTTCCTGCGCGTGTTTACGCAATTGTTCAGGGGTAAAAGTCATTGTCTGGTTGTTCAAAAGAAACGCTCCATCTTACTGCTGTCAGTTCGTTTATTACTGTATCTGCGCGGATTGCCGGGCTTCATGGGAGTGGAAAGCACCCGTGCACTTTCCTGGTCCACAGGCAGAAAATGTCCGTTATAAAAACGCCGGTAAATCGTTCCCAGAGAACCGTTACGTTGTTTCGTGATATTGATTTCTGCGATGCCCCAGGCCTGCGTATCCGGGTTGTGCACTTCATCCCTGTAAAGCATCAGAATGGTGTCTGCATCCGCCTCTATTTCTCCGGAATTTTTCAGGTCTGAGTTCATGGGACGTTTATTGGGTCTGGACTCCACACCGCGGGAGAGCTGGCTCAGCGCAATCAACGGAAAACCACCGGATTTTGCCAGGCCTTTAAGCCCCTTTGAGATTTCACCCACGGCAAGGTCATGACGCCCCGTGATTCGGGTTTTTATCAGCCCGAGATAATCAACCACCACCAGCGCCGTTTCCGGATATTTAATCAGGTGGTGTTTCGTTGTTGCGCATATCTCATCAATGGCCAGGTTCGCCTGGTCCACCATCCAGATATTGCGCCCGGTCATCCGCCCCACCCCTTGTGAGAAACGCGTCCAGTCTTCATCTTCAAAGTGAGCCACAGATTTCAGGCGTGATACTGGCATCCCTCCAGCCGCAGACACCATACGTTCACCAATCTGGATGTTCGCCATCTCCATGGTGAACAGAAGCACACCATGCCCTTGCTCAGTCACCTTGTCGATGATGTCCAGCGCAAGTTCGGTTTTCCCCATCGAAGGACGGGCGGCAATGAATACCAGGTCTCCGGGCTCCATACCGCCTGTTTTTGCGTCCAGTTCATCAATACCGGTCATCAACGTCCTGGATTTCTCCAGCCCCGGATTCCGGCATTCAACACGCTCAACCACTTCCGGAAGCACATCATCAATATGTACCGGCTGAATGACGCCCTTTCCTGTCGACAGTGTGACCATCATGTTCTACGCATCCTTCAGGGCATCTTCAGCTGCTTCACAGGTATGCGCATCACGTAATTTCTGCAGCGCCTCATTCAGTGTTTTTTCTGCATCGCGCAGTGCGGCATTGCGCCGCAACGCTGCAACATAGTGCTCCAGTGAAGACTTCACCCAGGTTTTACGCCCGGTATCAGTAATCACCGGGGCAAGTTCCGGCATCTCATTACACAACAGCACGGGGTCAATCACTCCTGAAACACGGGCCTGTTTGCAGATGCCTGTATAGATATCCTGATACGCTCGTACAGAAAAAATGTCCGCTGGCAGTGTGGCCAGAAGATCCATCACTTCAGGATCTGCTCCGCGCAGAAAGAACGCGCCGATGACAGCGCCTTCAAGGTCATCGTTACGCCATACTGGAGTTGTCATGCAGCCACACCTCTGATACGAGAACGGTAACTGGGCCAGTTAAACGACAACCAGTTGCGTCCCCCGTCTGTGATCCTGTCGGCAATTCGGGGACTGATGAACGCCCACAACTCTTCCGGTGAGAGGTTACTGATCTGAATGGTGGGCAAGATACTTTCGTACCTGGCGTTGATAATTTCCTGCAAAATAGCCATTTCAGCCGCGCTGCCAAACTGAACGCCAACTTCGTCGATGATCAGCAAATCCATTGACGCATAACGCTCAATAACTTCATCCGCTGTTTTTTCGCTGTCATTCCGCCAGCAATTTTTCACAGCACGGGTAAGGCGCATCACGTCGGTGATCTCCACACTGGCCAGATAGTTACGGATGATGTGTTTTGCCATAGCCACAGCCAGATGATTTTTTCCGGTACCACAACTGCCGGTCATAACAAGACTGGTACCGTTCTCCAGCATATCTGGCCAGTTCTCCGCATAGCGGCGACAGGCCGCAAGATTTCTGGCTGCGTCAGGATTAACCTCCAGATAATTATCAAACTCGCAGTCCCGAAAACGCAGGGCAATTCCGGCGTTATCAGTCAGCTCTTCCGCCTTGATGGACGACAGCTCCATGGTCAAATCGTTGGCCTCAGCGATTAAGCAGTCAGGGCAGCATGAAATTTTTTCTCTGTCCTCGCCATTACGATCGCTCCACACCAGTATATGCGTGTGATATTCGCCATGTTTTTCGCAATATCCGCGACCTTCACGCATCAGGCAGGAACGATAAGGCCATGGCTTTTCGCCCTTCTGAGCAAATGCAATCTCTGCCCGTAACTCATCCATTCGCGCCTGTAGTCTTTTTTGTTGTTCACGCAGGTTAAACGTCATCATCGCTGTCACCTCAGAATGTCAGTTTGTCACTGGATTTACCGAATTTGTCAGACATGGCTCCCAGGCCAGCCAGGACATCGACCTGTCGCTGTCGCCCACCTCCGGGAGCGGCTGGCTGTTGCCAGAAGTCTTCGAAGTGACGATCGGGTCCAAAGAACGTCGCAGCCTGCTTCACGAACTGTGTGCCGGTATTTCCTGTGGCACGTACCCAGGCAGCATAGCGTTTCACGCCATCAAGCATGGCTTCAGGTTTTATTCCCTCCCTGAGCCGGGCTTTCCAGGCTTTGAAGGCTGCGGATTTTGAGTTACCACCAGCACGTTTTGGATATTCCTGCCAGGCCTGTTCAAATTCCGGTGAATATTCCTGTCGGGAAGAACGCGCTGGTGCAGACGCGTCAGCGGATGCGCCAATAGTGTTTTTACTCTCTGTAGTATTCTCTGAAGTAATCTCTGTTGTATTCTCTGTAAGATCGAAATTGGTTTTCCCTTCTCCGCGGCGAGGGGTTTCCCGTGTCCGCGGTGAAGGCTTTCCCTCCTCCGCGAAATTGGGTTTTACAGTTTCCCGAAAACGGGTTTCCCCATTTCGGGAAAACTGATTGTTTTCATTGATAATTTCATTAAGGCGCTCACAATCTATACGGTAGAACATTTTGTGCTCAAGACGCTTGTTGGTTTCAACCAAAATGCCTCTGGACACAAGATGCTTACGCGCTACAGCCTGTTGTTCAAATGTAAGTCCGGTTTCGTGTTGTATCTCTTCACGCGTTTTATGTACGCCTTCCGCTGCATGTGCTTTATCCTGCCAGTAAAAAATCTGACCAAAGAAAATAACAGCGTGCGGACTTCCCATGTATTTAACGAGCCCAGGGTAATAAGCAACCGGATGTCCAAAATCGAGCAGAAGATCAGACGGACGCATAGCCACCTCCCAGGCGTTTAAACATTTTTCCGGACTGAAACGCCACCAGCGGATAACTCAGGGTATGAGTACGTCCCTGAACCTGGCAGACAACCTTCTGGCTTTCGGTACTGACCAGGCAAACCCGCAGAACGTAGCCGTTGCTGGTGGTGAACCACTGCCCCACACGGGGGCAATGGTTGTATCGGTGATACAGGAAATTAACGATGTGGCGGATCATGGGCGCACCTCCTTGTCAGAACCATTCAGCCTGGAATCAACAAGTGCAGCACCAAAAACAGCATCACCTACACGGTCGTACAGTTTGCCAGCCAGCGGAGATTCAACGGCCTTAAGCATTGGGTAAAGCTGGCTTGTCCAGATTTGATGGATTTCACGCAAATGCAGGTATACGCCTCTGGCGTTTTGTGCGACAGATGACATGTCAGCCGCACCAGCTCCTGATAAGCTCCTCTCCATCTGGTTAAAGGCATTGATGTATGCCTCTTTGAACCGGGCGGCACGTTTACCAGTGAAGCCCATAGCAAGGAAGGCGAAGCCGTCGCGGGTGATTTGGTAGCAGGGAAGTTTGCGAGTACCGCCGTTGGGCTGGCGTACCAAAATTGATGTCTCCGCAAAATTGCGGGCACAAAACTCTGGAGAACAATCCAAAATGCGGATCTTTTTCAGAACATCGTCATGACGTTTAGAGAAGAAGTTGGCAACAGCCAGGGATGAAGTAACAGCCTGACCATCAACGATGGCAATTTCAGGTTGAGAGAGGGTTGGGAGAGTAGTCATGGTGACAGCCCCTATGTTGAATTCAAAGAACTCACCACATGGGACGCCAATCACAGAGGTGGTGAGACGTACAGGGTTGGCGTAACCGGTCAACATAGAACCCGGCGCATCTTGCGATGCCCCTGCACGCCCCACCATAATTTGGGCGTAGCAATGCTCATGACACGAAAAAACCGCATGAGCGCGGTTATGCTCTATATTGAATTTCAGGACGCCAATCCCGGCACCCGCTTTATAAGGTGCAGAGACAGTGTAACGTCCCGGAATTGCAGAATCAATATTCAGGTAGCGGATCATAGGTGCACCTCCCGTTGATGACGACGGAAAGCGGAATGCACCTGGACGGTTTCAGCCTCATGGAACGCTTCAATGCAACTCTCGTAGTACCGCATTGTGCGCAGACTTAACCCAAGCTGAAGCAGCATCAGACCATCAAGGGTGATGTAATAACCACGCAGAGAGTCGTCATAGATGTGGTAAGTACCCGGTATGAAATTGCGGGTAAAAAATTCGTGCGAGCAGTTCAGATACTCGATTTTGTCGACGATGTTCTGGTGCATGCGCTTAAAGTGGCAGGCCACATGCAAAGAGAAAATAACGGCCTTGCCGTTGACGGTCTCAATTTTGAGGAATGAGTGGGTTGGGACTGTAGCCATGATGGCAGCCTCCGTTGACTGTGGAAAACTTCCACCACCGGAGGTGCAAATCTCGCTGGTGGCGGACTGAACAGGGTTTGCACTACCGGCGTCAACGGAGACCGGCGAGCCTTTCGGCTCCCCTGCCCAGCCCACCATAATTCTGGCGTGCGTGAGCGCGGACGATAAAAAAGACGCTGGCGCGTCGTATATCGCCGTTGACAATTCCGGGGTGCAAATCCCGGCACCCGCTTTATAAGGTGCAGAGACAGTGTAACGTCCCGAAATTGCAGAATCAATATATTGTGCAGATATAACGATTTTGTTATGTTTTGCTGTATGAACTACACTATCGAATACTACAGTGAAGAGGTCCGACTGGAGGTCGATCAGCTTCCATTGAGTATGCGTGCCAGATACCAGCATCTTGTTGAACGCATGAAGGTATACGGCAGCAATCTCGGAGAACCTCACACCAGCGCCTTTGGTGATGGGCTTTTTGAGCTTCGGATTAAAGGCAGCGATGGCATTGCCCGCGTTTTTTACTGCACACTGACAGGGAAGCGCATCATCATGCTGCACAGCTTCATCAAGAAAACTCAAAAAACTCCACCAGCTGAGCGTAAAAAAGCTGAAACCAGAATGAAGGAGGTTAAGCATGACTGGTAAACGTAACCCACCAATCATGACACACGATGAAATGGCAGCTAAATGGATGGATGACCCGGCTTTTAAAGCAGAATACGACGCCATCGCCGACGAGTTCGCACTGCTTGATGAAATGCTGGCCGCACGCAAAGAAGCTGGTCTCACCCAGGCTGAAGTTGCTGAACGCATGGGTACCAAAGCAACCGCCATCACCAGAATGGAAAGCAATCTTGCCTCAGGTGTCAGCGGACCATCATTTGCCACACTGAAAAAATTTGCACGCGCAACAGGGAAAAAACTCCAGATCCGCTTCGTGTAAATTTCCATTATCGCGCCGTTATTATGGCGGCGCTTCGCACTCAACAAAATCACGCCTGAACAACCACAACGGGCTGAAACATTCATATGGATAACCATCACGCAGATAAATAACCCGCTGTGTTTCAGGCTCCCAGCATATAACGTGAACACGACGCCCCCTTCCGTCACGGAACCAGCGATTGAGGACTTGCATAAATTACCCGTAAACATCGTCACCCCTGCCAGCCCAGCGCCTGGAACAACCCCATTTTCGGGTGATACCAACGAGTTCCTCTCGGTTCCGCTTCGCTCATCATACGATGGAAAGCAGCCATAAACGGTTCCACTGCAACAATTGCGCGGCGTGACAACAATCCGTCCGGAGTAAGAAATTCGTGAGTATCAGTTGGAATTTGATAGATGTTCACCAGATTGCGGCATTTCGCATCTGACATACCCGTTTCCGCCACCAGCTGACGGTAGCCTGCATAACCATCGCGGATGGTGCCTCTTTTGATTTGTTCGACAGTTTCAGTAACGTGACTGACTTTTTCTTCCATCTTGTCGAGGCGTTTTTGCTGACGAACGGCTTCAAGAGCCATCGCGGCAACCATTTCGATTTCGCTCATTGGTTTGCGCACC
>NZ_JBQZXC010000164.1:0-6296 GCF_053555815.1 Shigella sp. SIG6
AATTTTAAATAAAGCTCTAATAAATCATATTGTTAATTTCTTCACTTTCCGCTGATTCGGTGCCAGACTGAAATCAGCCTATAGGAGGAAATGATGGTACGTATCTATACGTTGACACTTGCGCCCTCTCTCGATAGCGCAACAATTACCCCGCACATTTATCCCGAAGGAAAACTGCGCTGTACCGCACCGGTGTTCGAACCCGGGGGCGGCGGCATCAACGTCGCCCGCGCCATTGCCCATCTTGGAGGCAGTGCCACAGCGATCTTCCCGGCGGGTGGCGCGACCGGCGAACACCTGGTTTCACTGTTGGCGGATGAAAATGTCCCCGTCGCTACTGTAGAAGCCAAAGACTGGACCCGGCAGAATTTACACGTACATGTGGAAGCAAGCGGTGAACAGTATCGTTTTGTTATGCCAGGCGCGGCATTAAATGAAGATGAGTTTCGCCAGCTTGAAGAGCAAGTTCTGGAAATTGAATCCGGGGCCATCCTGGTCATAAGCGGAAGCCTGCCGCCAGGTGTGAAGCTGGAAAAATTAACCCAACTGATTTCCGCTGCGCAAAACCAAGGGATCCGCTGCATCATCGACAGTTCTGGCGAAGCGTTAAGTGCAGCACTGGCGATTGGTAACATCGAGTTGGTTAAGCCTAACCAAAAAGAACTCAGTGCGCTGGTGAATCGCGAACTCACCCAGCCAGACGATGTCCGCAAAGCCGCGCAGGAAATCGTTAATAGCGGCAAGGCCAAACGGGTTGTCGTTTCCCTTGGTCCACAAGGAGCGCTGGGTGTTGATAGTGAAAACTGCATTCAGGTGGTGCCACCACCGGTGAAAAGCCAGAGTACCGTTGGCGCTGGTGACAGCATGGTCGGCGCGATGACACTGAAACTGGCAGAAAATGCCTCTCTTGAAGAGATGGTCCGTTTTGGCGTAGCTGCGGGGAGTGCAGCCACACTCAATCAGGGAACACGTCTGTGCTCCCATGACGATACGCAAAAAATTTACGCTTACCTTTCCCGCTAACAAAAACATTCCCCCAGCATTGGGGGAATCACCACCAACCTGTCGGCAACGCGTTTCTCCGACTATGCTCAAAAGTCATGTGATAACAAAGGGGTGAACTATGGCCAGTGGCGATCTTGTCCGTTATGTCATAACCGTCATGTTGCATGAGGATACATTGACTGAAATTAACGAGTTGAATAATTACCTGACTCGCGACGGTTTTTTGCTCACCATGACGGATGATGAGGGAAATATCCATGAGCTGGGGACTAACACTTTTGGACTTATCAGTACCCAAAGTGAAGAAGAAATTAGAGAACTGGTTTCGGGGCTTACCCAAAGTGCAACCGGCAAAGATCCTGAAATCACCATCACGACCTGGGAGGAATGGAATAGCAACAGAAAATAAATGGTTTTTGGGCAATAATCAGTCTGTGGTGTGCGTTAGCTCGTGTTTTTACACCGCATTCTTGCGCTAACCTTATGATCTGGCAGACAACATGGGAGAGACATCATGTGGCAGGCAATCAGTCGTCTTTTGAGCGAGCAGTTAGGTGAAGGCGAAATCGAACTGCGTAATGAACTGCCTGGCGGAGAAGTCCATGCCGCATGGCATTTGCGCTATGCAGGACATGACTTTTTCGTCAAATGTGATGAAAGGGAACTGCTTCCCGGTTTTACCGCCGAAGCCGACCAACTGGAGTTACTGTCGCGTAGTAAAACCGTCACCGTGCCTAAGGTTTGGGCAGTAGGCGCTGACCGTGACTACAGTTTTCTGGTGATGGATTATCTCCCACCTCGTCCGCTGGATGCGCATAGCGCATTTATTCTTGGTCAGCAAATTGCGCGTTTACATCAATGGAGTGACCAACCACAATTTGGCCTCGATTTTGATAACTCGCTCTCCACAACTCCACAGCCCAACACCTGGCAACGTCGCTGGTCAACGTTTTTTGCTGAACAACGGATTGGCTGGCAGTTGGAACTGGCAGCAGAGAAAGGGATCGCTTTCGGCAATATCGACGCCATCGTCGAGCATATTCAGCAGCGTCTGGCCTCGCATCAACCGCAGCCTTCTCTGTTGCACGGCGATTTATGGTCCGGCAACTGCGCGCTGGGTCCGGATGGCCCGTACATTTTCGACCCTGCCTGCTACTGGGGTGACCGAGAGTGCGACCTGGCGATGTTACCGCTGCATACTGACAGCCGCCACAAATCTATGACGGCTATCAGTCAGTATCCCCGCTACCTGCCGATTTCCTTGAACGTCAACCGGTTTACCAACTCTACACGCGGTTAAATCGTGCAAGATTATTTGGCGGTCAGCATTTGGTTATTGCTCAGCAGTCATTGGATAGATTATTAGCAGCATGATATGGGTTGAGGATAATGGCCGCTCCGTGCGGCCTTTTGATTAAATAAACCCAAGCAGAGAAAAGAACACATAACCTGCAGCAATACAAATAACCGGCAGGATATATAGTGAGAAAAACTGCAGGAAAATAGTATGGTGCGGAACAACAATACGGGACTCAATTTGTTCACGCGTTAGCCCCTCTTCCCCTTTGGCTTTTTCCAGAATGAGTTGATCTTCAACACCTTCCCGCAAGAAGCGCGCCTGGCGACTCATCCGGGCACCGGAATCCTGCAACGCCAGTCCGACAAAAATCAGGATGAAAATCACCCAGAACATAACGTTCACACCACCATTAAAATTAGGGGTCGGGGAGTTATACCAGAACAGATTCAAAAAAGGCGTATTCGCCTGCATCATATCGATCATGACATGAGCAAAGTCGAGCATGACCGCATTAATGCCTTCCTGGTTTTCCTGCCGGGTATTCATAAATTTCAGCAAAGAAATCAATGTAGAGATCAATGCAGGTATAAAAATCACCCAACCCAAAATCCTTTTCAAAACAGCAATGCGTCCAGCTTGTTGATACGTCATGAGTTCTCCTTGATTAAGACGCGTCGTTTCACTTAGTTTACCTGTAGATATCTGTTTTCGCCCATTCTTTAAAGGCGATATGATAGGCGCTTAATCATAAGCACGGCTTAATACCTTACACATAATGCTCTAAAGGAGAGGTTGTAATGTCAACCCCGCGTCAGATTCTTGCTGCAATTTTTGATATGGATGGATTACTTATCGACTCAGAACCTTTATGGGATCGAGCCGAACTGGATGTGATGGCAAGCCTGGGGGTAGATATCTCCCGTCGTAACGAGCTGCCGGACACCTTAGATTTACGCATCGATATGGTGGTCGATCTTTGGTACGCCCGGCAACCGTGGAATGAGCCAAGCCGTCAGGAAGTAGTAGAACGGGTTATTGCCCGTGCCATTTCACTGGTTGAAGAGACACGTCCATTATTACCAGGCGTGCGCGAAGCTGTTGCGTTATGCAAAGAACAAGGTTTATTGGTGGGACTGGCCTCCGCGTCACCACTACATATGCTGGAAAAAGTGTTGACCATGTTTGACTTACGCGACAGTTTCGATGCCCTCGCCTCGGCTGAAAAACTGCCTTACAGCAAGCCGCATCCGCAAGTATATCTCGACTGCGCAGCAAAACTGAGCGTTGACCCACTGACCTGCGTGGCGCTGGAAGACTCGGTAAATGGCATGATCGCTTCTAAAGCAGCCCGCATGCGTTCCATCGTCGTTCCTGCGCCAGAAGCGCAAAATGATCCACGTTTTGTATTAGCAAACGTCAAACTCTCATCGCTGACAGAACTCACCGCAAAAGACCTTCTCGGTTAATGACCAGGGGCAGTGATCACGCTGCCCCTGGTTCTTTATCTGAATTTGCATTCAACTGACGGATTAATCGTCAATTTAAGAGAAAGAGTTACACCGTCACCACTTCCGTGCACTGTATAAAAATCCTATACTGTACGTATCGACAGTTTAGTGAGTTTTATCATGACGGCGGAAGGTCACCTTCTCTTTTCTATTGCTTGTGCGGTATTTGCCAAAAATGCCGAGCTGACGCCCGTGCTGGCACAGGGTGACTGGTGGCATATTGTCCCTTCCGCAATCCTGACGTGTTTGTTACCGGACATCGATCACCCAAAGTCGTTTCTTGGGCAGCGATTAAAATGGATATCAAAACCGATCGCCCGCGCTTTTGGGCATCGTGGTTTTACCCACAGTCTGCTGGCGGTATTTGCGCTGCTGGCAACCTTTTACCTTAAGGTTCCGGAAGGCTGGTTCATTCCGGCTGATGCGCTACAAGGAATGGTGCTGGGTTATTTGAGCCACATACTTGCCGATATGCTGACACCCGCCGGTGTTCCCCTGCTCTGGCCATGCCGCTGGCGTTTCCGCTTGCCTATCCTGGTTCCCCAAAAGGGCAACCAACTGGAACGTTTTATCTGCATGGCATTATTTGTCTGGTCGGTATGGATGCCCCATTCATTACCCGAGAACAGCGCTGTTCGTTGGTCATCGCAAATGATCAATACCTTGCAGATCCAGTTTCATCGGCTTATTAAGCATCAGGTTGAATACTAAAAAGGCAAAAATCACCTTTCTGGAATAAGCAATTCCATTTGAATATAAGAGCCAGCTCACAGTTCTGTTAATCTTGCGCCAACACTATGACTGCTACGCAGTGATAGAAATAATAAGATCAGGAGAACGGGGATGAACTTTCCATTAATTGCGAACATCGTGGTGTTCGTTGTACTGCTGTTTGCGCTGGCTCAGACCCGCCATAAACAGTGGAGTCTGGCGAAAAAAGTGCTGGTGGGTCTGGTGATGGGTGTGGTTTTTGGCCTTGCCCTGCATACCATTTATGGTTCTGACAGCCAGGTACTTAAAGATTCTGTACAGTGGTTTAACATCGTTGGTAACGGCTATGTTCAACTGCTGCAAATGATCGTTATGCCGTTAGTCTTCGCCTCTATTCTGAGCGCGGTTGCCCGTCTGCATAACGCATCTCAGTTAGGCAAAATCAGTTTTCTGACCATCGGTACGCTTTTGTTTACCACGCTGATTGCGGCGCTGGTCGGTGTGCTGGTCACCAACCTGGTTGGTTTGACGGCTGAAGGTCTGGTTCAGGGTGGTGCAGAAACTGCACGTCTGAACGCCATTGAAAGTAACTATGTTGGTAAAGTCTCTGATCTGAGCGTTCCGCAGCTGGTCTTGTCCTTTATCCCGAAAAACCCGTTTGCCGATCTTACCGGAGCCAATCCGACGTCAATTATCAGCGTGGTAATTTTTGCCGCATTCCTCGGCGTAGCTGCATTGAAACTGCTGAAGGATGATGCGCCGAAAGGTGAACGCGTCTTAACCGCTATCGATACCCTACAAAGCTGGGTGATGAAACTGGTTCGCCTTGTCATGCAGTTGACCCCTTACGGCGTTCTGGCTCTAATGACCAAAGTGGTTGCAGGTTCTAACTTGCAAGACATCATCAAACTGGGAAGTTTCGTTGTCGCGTCCTACCTCGGTCTGCTGATTATGTTTGCTGTGCATGGCATTCTGCTGGGCATTAATGGCGTGAGTCCGCTGAAGTACTTCCGTAAGGTATGGCCTGTGCTGACGTTTGCCTTTACCAGCCGTCCAGTGCTGCGTCTATCCCACTGAATGTAGAAGCACAAACGCGTCGTCTGGGCGTTCCTGAATCCATCGCCAGTTTCGCCGCCTCTTTCGGTGCAACCATTGGTCAGAACGGCTGCGCCGGTTTGTATCCGGCAATGCTGGCGGTGATGGTTGCGCCTACGGTTGGCATTAACCCGCTGGACCCGATGTGGATTGCGACGCTGGTCGGTATTGTTACCGTTAGTTCCGCAGGCGTTGCCGGTGTCGGTGGTGGTGCAACTTTCGCCGCACTGATTGTGCTGCCTGCGATGGGCCTGCCAGTAACCCTGGTGGCGCTGTTAATCTCCGTTGAACCGCTTATCGACATGGGCCGTACGGCGCTAAACGTTAGTGGCTCGATGGCAGCTGGCACGCTGACCAGCCAGTGGCTGAAGCAAACCGATAAAGCCATTCTGGATAGCGAAGACGACGCCGAACTGGCACACCGTTAATTCTTATGCTGGCAACGGTCCGTTTTGTATAGGGGCCGTTGCTTTACTTTTTAAATGTTCCATCGCGGCGATGCATACTGACTCATATTTAAACAGATCGTCAGCGAAAAAAATGTCCAACTTATCAATACATTCCTGGCTCAATGAATGTGCCTGTAGTGAGAAGCTTAAAACCTCATACCCGAGACGTTTTCTAAGTGAACTATCTGGAATACTCATAATATCTTCAAGCACACCACTTCCCATTCC
>NZ_JBQZXC010000165.1:0-6265 GCF_053555815.1 Shigella sp. SIG6
CAAATTGCCGATTTACAACAGCAAGATAATCTTTATACCGTTGCGGAAATGTCGGCCGATGCGTGGACGGCTCGCGTCGTTGGCGTCGTTAAAAAAGCCTTGCACGTACAGATGGATGGCTTAGAAACCGTGTTGGCTGCTATGTGTGAACCGCAAATCGCGATTGTCTCTCTGACAATCACCGAAAAAGGGTATTTCCACTCTCCGGCGACCGGACAGTTAATGCTCGATCACCCGATGGTCGCTGCCGACGTGCAAAATCCCCACCAGCCGAAAACAGCAACAGGGGTGATTGTTGAGGCGCTGGCTCGCCGTAAAGCGGCAGGACTTCCCGCATTTACCGTCATGTCATGTGACAACATGCCAGAAAACGGTCATGTTATGCGTGACGTTGTCACTTCCTACGCGCAAGCCGTTGATGTAAAACTGGCACAATGGATCGAAGATAACGTGACTTTCCCATCAACAATGGTGGACCGTATTGTGCCCGCAGTGACAGAGGATACGCTGGCGAAAATCGAACAACTTACCGGTGTGCGCGATCCTGCTGGCGTTGCCTGTGAACCTTTCCGCCAGTGGGTTATCGAAGATAACTTTGTAGCCGGACGTCCGGAATGGGAAAAAGCGGGAGCCGAACTGGTTAGTGATGTGCTGCCTTATGAAGAGATGAAGTTGCGCATGCTCAACGGCAGTCATTCATTCTTGGCATATCTGGGTTATCTTGCTGGATATCAGCACATTAATGACTGTATGGAAGATGAACATTATCGTCATGCGGCGTATGGCATGATGTTGCAGGAACAAGCGCCGACGCTGAAAGTGCAGGGCGTTGATTTGCAAGATTACGCTAACCGATTAATTGCACGCTATAGCAACCCGGCGTTACGTCATCGAACCTGGCAGATTGCGATGGATGGCAGCCAGAAATTGCCACAGCGGATGTTGGATTCTGTTCGCTGGCATCTGGCGCATGACAGCAAGTTCGATCTGCTGGCGCTGGGCGTCGCGGGTTGGATGCGTTATGTCGGTGGTGTTGATGAACAGGGAAATCCGATAGAAATCAGTGACCCACTGTTACCTGTTATTCAGAAGGCTGTACAAAGTAGTGCCGAAGGGAAAGCGCGCGTCCAGTCATTGCTGGCGATTAAGGCAATCTTTGGTGATGATTTGCCAGACAATAGCTTGTTTACTGCAAAAGTGACGGAAGCGTACTTGTCTTTATTAGCGCATGGCGCGAAAGCGACCGTGGCGAAATATTCCGTGAAGTAAAAAAAGCAATGCCGCCATCGGCGGCATTCACACACTTAGTTCATGCCGAGACGAATCAGGTCCAGAGGTGCCAGTTTCTCTTCACAACCTTCAACAACTACGGTTTTTCCGCGGCGGATTTGCTCAGCGGTCAGACCTTCAGTATCAATCGACAGGATCTTGCCAGTGTGACCGGTGCCGCTAACCATAACACGGCTGCCAGTGGTGATTGCGTTACGGTTACGATCGTAGGTCGTCATAGGTGTTTTCTCCTTTCTGATTTACAGTCGAAGCCCACGTAACGGGCGCAATATAAATACTCCTGTCGAGTGAAATATTTTTTGTTTTTGATCAAGCTCACATCTTTTTTGATGCATGCATGAGCCGTAAGGCGGGGGGAAAAGCCTCTCATCCCGGATGGGATGAGAGTAAATGAATTACTCTTCGCTAAACCAGTCGCTGTTTTCCTGGCGGATCTGGCGCACGGATTCGCTGATTTCCTGCAAATGTTGCGTCATTGCACGTTCTACCGCATCGCCATCACGTTTTTGCAGGGCAGAGAAAATATCAAGATGCTGGCGTAACAGCATTTCTGGTGGAGAAACATGGTCGAAACTCATATAGCGCACGCGATCAACGGTCGCTTTCAGGTTCTCAATGGTATCCCACGCCAGTTGACAGTCGGCAATCTGCGTCAGGAGTTGATGGAAGTTGTCATCAAGTTCAAAAAAATCATCCAGTTGCTTGCGCTCAATGGCAATGCGTTGCTGGTGAAGATTTTGTTCCAGTTGGTAGCACTGGCTTTCGGTAATCATGCTCGCCGCCCGACGCGCCACCGCGCACTCAATGGCCTGACGGATAAAACTGCCGTTGCGCACCTGGGCCATGGAAATTTTGTTGACGTAGCTGCCACGCTGCGGACGAATTTGAATCAGGCCGTTTTCCGCCAGTTTAATAAAGGCTTCACGAACCGGCTGGCGTGACACATTGAAACGAACAGAAACTTCTTTTTCCGACAACGGTGTGCCTGGTGCAATCAGGCAATGGACAATGTCGCGACGAAGAATACGATAAATCTGCTGATTGACAGGCTGTGTGGGATTAAGTTGCGTTTCGACGGTCATTCGTTCTTGCTTGTGAGTGAGTTAACTGCATGAGTCTACCACTTTTTTGTGACAAGCAATAACCCGGCAGTTACGCCGGGTATAAAAATTACTGACGGTGGACATTCAGTCCGGCATAGCTTTGGGTAACCGGCATCATTTCCAGGGTATTGATATTGACGTGAGCAGGCAGCGTTGACACCCACCAGACGGCTTCGCTGACATCTTCTGGCGTCAATGCAACGGTATTTTGATAGGTTTTTTCCGCTTTACCGTCATCGCCTTTAAAGCGGACATTGGAAAACTCGGTGCCACCCACCAGACCCGGTTCGATGTCGGTGACGCGCACCGCCGTACCATGCAGATCCGTACGCAGATTCAGGCTAAACTGACGAACAAACGCTTTCGTCGCACCGTAAACGTTACCACCGGCATACGGCCAGCTGCCTGCCGTTGAGCCAATGTTAATAATATGACCATGATTACGTTCAACCATACCCGGTAAGACGGCGCGCGTCATATATACTAGGCCTTTGTTGTTGGTATCAATCATCGTTTCCCAGTCTTCAACGCTGGCTTTATGCGCAGGCTCCATGCCCAACGCCAGGCCGGCATTATTTACCAGGATATCAATATTGCTCCACTCGGCAGGGAGCGATGCCAGCATCTCTTCAATAGCGGCGCGGTTGCGAACGTCCAGTTGGGCGATATACAGATTATCTCCCAGTTCGTCTTTTAACTCCTGCAACCGCTCCTGGCGACGGCCAGTGGCGATAACTTTATGCCCTTGTTGAATAAAACGACGAGTAATGCATTCACCAAAACCTGCCGTTGCTCCAGTTACTAAAACGATCATCTCACTGTTCCTCAACGCTTTTGTGTGTCAATAACATAGCACGTGATGCTTAAGAGCGGGTAATACTGGTTTGCAAGATTGCACTCCGTTATCAGTAAGCCTACGCTATGGAACACCTCGCGTTCAGGAGAAGAAAATGACAACAATGAATCCTTTCCAAAGCACACTGCCGTATCTGGCTCCTCATTTTGATCAAATTGCCAATCATCACTATCGCCCGGCATTCGATGAGGGAATGCAACAAAAGCGGGCAGAAATTGCTGCCATCGCGCTTAACCCGCAAACGCCTGATTTCAACAATACTATTCTGGCACTGGAACAAAGCGGAGAATTAATTACCCGCGTTACCAGCGTCTTTTTTGCGATGACTGCGGCGCATACCAATGATGAATTACAGCGTCTTGATGAACAGTTTTCCGCTGAACTGGCGGAACTGGCTAATGATATCTATCTGAACGGTGAATTATTCGCGCGGGTAGATGCTGTCTGGCAGCGCCGTGAATCCCTGGGGCTTGATAGTGAATCCATCCGCCTGGTGGAGGTTATTCATCAACGTTTTGTCCTTGCCGGAGCCAAACTTGCACAAGCTGATAAAGCAAAATTAAAAGTACTGAATACAGAAGCTGCGACCCTGACCAGCCAGTTTAACCAGCGGTTACTTGCAGCAAATAAATCCGGCGGTCTGGTTGTGAACGATATCGCGCAGCTGGCAGGAATGAGTGAGCAAGAGATTGCGCTGGCGGCAGAGGCGGCTCGCGAGAAAGGTCTGGATAACAAATGGCTGATTCCGCTGCTGAATACCACCCAACAACCGGCGCTTGCCGAAATGCGCGATCGTGCGACGCGTGAAAAACTGTTTATTGCGGGCTGGACGCGAGCGGAAAAAAATGATGCCAATGATACCCGCGCTATCATTCAACGTCTGGTAGAGATTCGCGCACAGCAGGCGAAACTGCTTGGTTTTCCTCATTATGCCGCATGGAAAATCGCCGATCAGATGGCAAAAACGCCAGAAGCAGCACTCAACTTTATGCGGGAAATTGTTCCAGCGGCGCGTCAACGTGCGAGCGATGAATTAGCCTCCATACAGGCGGTTATCGATAAGCAGCAGGGCGGGTTTAGCGCGCAGCCGTGGGACTGGGCATTTTATGCGGAACAGGTACGGCGGGAGAAATTTGATCTTGATGAGGCGCAGCTCAAGCCATATTTTGAATTAAACACGGTGTTAAATGAAGGTGTATTCTGGACCGCGAATCAGCTCTTCGGTATTAAGTTTGTCGAACGTTTTGATATTCCGGTCTACCATCCTGACGTTCGTGTGTGGGAAATTTTTGATCATAATGGCGTGGGACTGGCGTTATTTTACGGTGATTTCTTCGCCCGTGATTCAAAAAGCGGCGGTGCATGGATGGGCAATTTTGTTGAGCAATCAACGCTTAATGAAACGCATCCGGTAATTTATAACGTCTGCAATTATCAGAAACCCGCTGCCGGTGAGCCTGCGTTGTTACTCTGGGATGATGTAATAACCTTATTCCATGAATTTGGTCATACGCTGCACGGCCTTTTTGCCCGCCAGCGTTATGCCACGCTTTCCGGCACCAACACGCCGCGTGATTTTGTCGAATTTCCGTCGCAAATCAACGAACACTGGGCAACGCATCCGCAGGTATTCGCTCGCTACGCCCGGCATTATCAGAGCGGGGCAGCAATGCCTGACGAACTGCAACAGAAAATGCGTAATGCCAGCCTGTTCAACAAAGGGTATGAGATGAGCGAACTGCTTAGCGCCGCACTTCTCGATATGCGCTGGCATTGCCTAGAAGAAAACGAAGCAATGCAGGATGTCGATGATTTTGAATTGCGGGCGCTGGTGGCGGAAAATATGGATCTTCCTGCTATACCGCCACGCTATCGCAGCAGTTATTTCGCCCATATTTTTGGTGGCGGATATGCTGCAGGTTATTACGCTTATCTGTGGACGCAAATGTTGGCCGATGATGGTTACCAGTGGTTTGTTGAGCAGGGCGGATTAACGCGTGAAAATGGGCAGCGTTTTCGCGAGGCGATCCTTTCCAGAGGTAACAGCGAAGATCTGGAACGCCTGCATCGACAATGGCGCGGTAAGGCTCCTCAGATTATGCCGATGCTGCAACATCGTGGCTTGAACATATAAACACCACCAATGGCTGGCCTGGAGATATCGCCAGGCCAGCCTGGTTATAGCAGTAATTGCAGCAGCTGGGCGAGGGCAAACCTCACCGCTAAAGCTAATACCGTTTCGCAGTCGCCAGCAAAATGCATAACCGCAGTGTAGTTCTGGCCTTTAATATGCCACGCGAACCAGACGGTACCCGCTGGCGTACCATCTTCACCGCCCTCCGGTCCGCCGTAGCCGGTAATGGCAATACTGACATCAGCATCCGCACGCTCTATGGCACCTGTTGCCATTTCTGCTGCCACTTTCTCACTCACCGCAGAATATCGTTCAAGAGACTGCTGGCTTACGCTGAGGATTTTCATCTTTGCCTGATCGGTGAAAGTAACAAAGCCTGCACCGTAAAATTTGGGTGTATCTTCAGCTGCACACAGGGCGCTAGCCAACTTACCGCCGGTGCATGATTCGGCGGTAGTTAAGCGTAATTGATCCGCGATAAGTCTTTGACTCAACGCGGATGTCAGGTTTTCAATAGTGTCGGTATCTGCGAGTTGTACAATTTTATCTTTATTAATGTTCACTGTTTTTTGTCCACGCTATTATATGTAAAGGTGATTTGCTTTTTCTGTATGCTCGTCCAATATAATAATTTTCAAACATATAAATCCGATTATTCTGAAAACATGTTTAAGACTCTTCAATCTTCTTAACTTTAGTGAGTCAAATTCTCTGAATATTTGACAGCTAGTGGGCTGATTTTAAATGCCTTATAACAATTGGCAGTATTCTTATTTGGCAATTATAAAAATAGCAACCAGACTTAATAAGTCAAACCAAACGCAATTAAGGAGTTAGTATGAAATTTCAGTCCATTGTATTAGCAAGTTTTCTTGTCATGCC
>NZ_JBQZXC010000166.1:0-6255 GCF_053555815.1 Shigella sp. SIG6
CTTTTAGGGGTCATTGATCCTGAACAGGCTGAAAACCAGATCAAGGAGGTCGAAGCAACGCTGATGGAGCTACGCGCGCAGCGGCAGCAGGCGGAAGCGGAGCTGAAACTGGCGCGGGTGACGTATTCCCGTCAGCAACGTCTGGCACAAACGCAAGCGGTTTCACTGCAGGATCTCGATACCGCCGCGACGGAGATGGCTGTGAAACAGGCGCAAATTGGCACCATTGACGCGCAAATCAAGCGCAATCAGGCCTCTCTCGATACGGCTAAAACCAATCTCGATTACACCCGTATCGTTGCCCCGATGGCCGGGGAAGTGACGCAAATCACCACTCTGCAAGGCCAGACGGTGATTGCCGCACAGCAAGCACCGAACATTCTGACGCTGGCAGATATGAGCACTATGCTGGTAAAAGCGCAGGTTTCTGAAGCGGATGTAATCCACCTGAAGCCGGGGCAAAAAGCCTGGTTTACGGTGCTTGGCGATCCACTGACGCGCTACGAGGGGCAAATCAAGGATGTGCTACCGACGCCGGAAAAGGTAAACGACGCTATTTTCTATTATGCCCGTTTTGAAGTACCCAACCCCAATGGTTTGCTGCGGCTGGATATGACCGCGCAAGTGCATATTCAGCTCACCGATGTGAAAAATGTGTTGACGATCCCTCTGTCGGCGTTAGGCGATCCGGTTGGCGATAATCGTTATAAAGTCAAATTGTTGCGTAATGATGAAACACGCGAGCGTGAAGTGACGATTGGCGCACGTAACGATACCGATGTTGAGATTGTCAAAGGGCTGGAAGCGGGCGATGAAGTGGTGATTGGTGAGGCCAAACCAGGAGCTGCACAATGACGCCTTTGCTCGAATTAAAGGATATTCGTCGCAGCTATCCTGCCGGTGATGAGCAGGTTGAGGTGCTGAAGGGCATCAGCCTCAATATTTATGCGGGTGAGATGGTCGCGATTGTTGGCGCTTCGGGTTCCGGTAAATCGACCCTGATGAATATTCTCGGCTGCCTGGATAAGGCCACCAGCGGCACCTATCGCGTAGCCGGTCAGGATATTGCCACGCTGGACGCCGATGCGCTGGCGCAACTGCGCCGCGAGCATTTCGGCTTTATTTTCCAGCGTTACCATTTGCTTTCGCATTTAACCGCCGAGCAGAACGTTGAAGTACCCGCCGTCTATGCCGGTCTTGAGCGGAAACAGCGACTGCTTCGTGCCCAGGAGTTGCTGCAACGGCTGGGGCTGGAAGACCGTACAGAGTATTATCCGGCACAGCTTTCGGGTGGTCAGCAACAGCGCGTCAGCATCGCGCGGGCATTGATGAACGGCGGTCAGGTAATTCTTGCCGATGAACCGACCGGCGCACTGGACAGCCATTCTGGCGAAGAGGTGATGGCGATCCTGCATCAGCTGCGCGATCGCGGGCATACGGTGATTATCGTCACCCACGATCCGCAGGTCGCTGCTCAGGCCGAGCGGGTGATCGAAATTCGCGACGGCGAAATTGTGCGCAATCCTCCCGCCATTGAAAAAGTGAATGTTGCTGGCGGGACGGAGCCTGTTGTCAATACAGTGTCTGGCTGGCGGCAGTTTGTCAGCGGTTTTAACGAGGCGCTGACGATGGCATGGCGGGCGCTGGCAGCGAATAAAATGCGTACTTTACTGACCATGCTGGGGATTATTATCGGTATTGCGTCGGTGGTTTCCATTGTCGTGGTGGGTGACGCCGCCAAACAAATGGTGCTGGCGGATATTCGTTCTATTGGTACGAATACTATTGATGTCTATCCCGGGAAAGATTTTGGCGATGACGATCCGCAATATCAGCAGGCGCTGAAGTACGACGACTTAATCGCCATCCAAAAACAACCGTGGGTCGCCTCAGCCACACCTGCCGTCTCGCAAAACCTGCGCCTGCGTTATAACAATGTTGATGTTGCTGCCAGTGCCAATGGCGTGAGCGGCGATTATTTTAATGTCTATGGCATGACCTTCAGTGAAGGAAACACCTTTAATCAGGAGCAGCTGAACGGTCGTGCGCAGGTCGTGGTTCTCGACAGTAATACTCGCCGCCAGCTTTTCCCCCATAAAGCAGATGTGGTTGGCGAGGTGATTCTGGTCGGCAATATGCCCGCCAGAGTCATTGGTGTGGCGGAAGAAAAACAGTCGATGTTTGGTAGCAGTAAAGTGCTGCGTGTCTGGCTACCTTACAGCACGATGTCCGGGCGAGTTATGGGCCAGTCGTGGCTTAACTCCATTACTGTCAGGGTGAAAGAAGGATTTGACAGCGCCGAGGCGGAACAGCAACTCACGCGTTTACTTTCACTGCGCCACGGTAAGAAGGATTTCTTTACCTGGAACATGGACGGCGTCTTGAAAACTGTTGAAAAGACCACACGTACTTTACAACTGTTTCTGACGCTGGTGGCGGTGATTTCGCTGGTGGTGGGCGGTATTGGTGTAATGAATATTATGCTGGTGTCAGTGACCGAGCGGACGCGGGAAATTGGCATTCGCATGGCTGTAGGTGCGCGAGCAAGCGATGTTTTGCAACAGTTCCTGATCGAAGCCGTACTGGTTTGCCTGGTCGGTGGCGCGTTGGGAATAACACTGTCACTGTTAATTGCTTTCACCTTGCAGCTTTTCTTACCCGGCTGGGAGATTGGTTTTTCACCGTTGGCGCTGCTGTTGGCGTTTCTCTGCTCGACGGCCACCGGGATTTTATTTGGCTGGTTACCCGCACGAAATGCGGCACGACTGGATCCAGTAGATGCTCTGGCACGGGAGTAATTTTTGAGATAAAAATGCCAGCCGATCGGGCTGGCATTTTGCCTTTAGGATGTACACAATGAGACAGAAGAGCTATGCGACTGCCGCTTCTACTTCGACGGGCACAATAACACTGGCGTGATTGCCTTTTGGCCCCTGGTGGACATCAAACTGAACGGATTGTCCAGCTTTTAGCGTTCTGTAACCATCCATCTGAATGGTGGAATAATGAGCGAAAATATCTTCGCCGCCGCCTTCAGGGCAGATGAAACCAAACCCTTTGGCATTGTTGAACCACTTAACAGTACCCTTTTCCATGCTTCGACATCCTTCGCAAATCTTATACAAGTAAGATGGAATAAACCGGGGTCAGAGAGGGGGCTGTTCAAAACCTCGTCAACTCTAGAAATACAATTTAGAGAATTAGGGCGAGCCGTCAAGCATTTGACAGGGGCCAGGGGGCAGGTATGAATCAAAAATTTGAAGCAGTTAACGCTATTGACAGGAATGTGACAGATGTCGCTGATGCCAACGATAGATGATAGTTATCTATCATGTGGAGTAGATTGGTCAGGCAAATAAGCTCTTGTCAGCGGCAGGGCGTTCTGCCGATAACCGTAACCGAAGATGATAACTGACAATGGGTAAAACGAACGACTGGCTGGACTTTGATCAACTGGCGGAAGAAAAAGTTCGCGACGCGCTAAAACCGCCATCTATGTATAAAGTGATATTAGTCAATGATGATTACACTCCGATGGAGTTTGTTATTGACGTGTTACAAAAATTCTTTTCTTATGATGTAGAACGTGCAACGCAATTGATGCTCGCTGTTCACTACCAGGGGAAGGCCATTTGCGGAGTCTTTACCGCCGAGGTTGCAGAAACCAAAGTGGCGATGGTGAACAAGTACGCGAGGGAGAATGAGCATCCATTGCTGTGTACGCTAGAAAAAGCCTGAATGCAGGCATAAAAATTGGGGGAGGTGCCTATGCTCAATCAAGAACTGGAACTCAGTTTAAATATGGCTTTCGCCAGAGCGCGCGAGCACCGTCATGAGTTTATGACCGTCGAGCACTTGTTACTGGCGCTGCTCAGTAACCCATCTGCCCGGGAGGCGCTGGAAGCGTGTTCTGTGGATTTGGTTGCGCTCCGTCAGGAACTGGAAGCCTTTATTGAACAAACCACACCCGTTCTGCCTGCCAGTGAAGAGGAGCGCGACACACAGCCGACGCTGAGTTTTCAGCGTGTACTGCAACGTGCGGTCTTCCATGTCCAGTCCTCCGGTCGCAATGAGGTTACCGGTGCAAACGTTCTGGTCGCTATCTTCAGCGAACAGGAGTCGCAGGCGGCATATCTGTTGCGTAAACATGAAGTCAGCCGTCTCGATGTGGTGAACTTTATCTCTCATGGCACGCGTAAAGACGAGCCGACACAGTCTTCTGATCCTGGCAGCCAGCCAAACAGCGAAGAACAAGCTGGTGGGGAGGAACGTATGGAGAATTTCACGACGAACCTGAACCAGCTTGCGCGTGTGGGCGGAATCGACCCACTAATTGGTCGTGAGAAAGAGCTGGAGCGTGCTATTCAGGTTCTCTGCCGTCGCCGTAAAAACAACCCGCTGCTGGTGGGGGAATCTGGTGTCGGTAAAACCGCGATTGCAGAAGGTCTTGCCTGGCGAATTGTTCAGGGTGATGTGCCGGAAGTGATGGCTGACTGTACGATTTACTCTCTCGATATCGGTTCTCTGTTAGCGGGCACAAAATATCGCGGCGACTTTGAAAAACGTTTTAAAGCGTTGCTCAAGCAGCTGGAGCAGGACACTAACAGCATCCTGTTTATTGATGAGATCCACACCATTATCGGTGCGGGTGCAGCGTCTGGTGGTCAGGTCGATGCGGCTAACCTAATCAAACCGTTGCTCTCCAGCGGTAAAATTCGCGTAATTGGTTCGACAACCTATCAGGAGTTCAGCAACATTTTCGAGAAAGACCGTGCTCTGGCGCGTCGCTTCCAGAAAATTGATATTACTGAACCGTCGATCGAAGAAACTGTTCAAATCATCAATGGCCTGAAACCGAAGTATGAAGCGCACCACGACGTGCGTTATACCGCAAAAGCGGTGCGTGCGGCGGTAGAGCTGGCGGTGAAATACATTAACGATCGTCATCTGCCGGATAAAGCCATTGATGTTATCGACGAAGCGGGCGCTCGCGCACGTCTGATGCCGGTAAGCAAACGCAAGAAAACCGTTAATGTGGCGGATATTGAGTCCGTGGTGGCCCGTATTGCACGCATTCCAGAGAAGAGTGTTTCTCAGAGTGACCGCGATACCCTGAAAAACCTCGGCGATCGCCTGAAAATGCTGGTCTTCGGCCAGGATAAAGCCATTGAGGCGCTGACTGAAGCCATTAAGATGGCGCGTGCAGGTTTAGGTCACGAACATAAACCGGTCGGTTCGTTCCTGTTTGCCGGTCCTACCGGGGTCGGGAAAACAGAGGTGACGGTACAGCTTTCGAAAGCGTTGGGCATTGAGCTTCTGCGCTTTGATATGTCCGAGTATATGGAACGCCATACCGTCAGCCGTCTGATTGGTGCGCCTCCGGGATACGTTGGTTTTGATCAGGGCGGTTTGCTGACCGATGCGGTAATCAAGCATCCACATGCGGTGCTGCTGCTGGACGAAATCGAGAAAGCGCATCCGGACGTGTTCAATATTCTGTTGCAGGTGATGGACAACGGTACGCTGACCGATAACAACGGACGCAAAGCGGACTTCCGTAACGTGGTGCTGGTGATGACCACTAACGCCGGGGTACGGGAAACTGAGCGCAAATCCATTGGTCTTATCCACCAGGATAACAGCACCGATGCGATGGAAGAGATCAAGAAGATCTTTACACCGGAATTCCGTAACCGTCTCGACAACATTATCTGGTTCGATCATCTGTCAACTGACGTGATCCATCAGGTGGTGGATAAATTCATCGTCGAGTTGCAGGTTCAGCTGGATCAGAAAGGTGTTTCTCTGGAAGTGAGCCAGGAAGCGCGTAACTGGCTGGCCGAGAAAGGTTACGACCGGGCAATGGGCGCACGTCCGATGGCGCGTGTCATCCAGGACAACCTGAAAAAACCGCTCGCCAACGAAGTGCTGTTTGGTTCGCTGGTGGACGGCGGTCAGGTGACGGTTGCGCTGGATAAAGAGAAAAATGAGCTGACTTACGGATTCCAGAGTGCACAAAAGCACAAGGCGGAAGCAGCGCATTAATCTGATTGTCAGGTAGGTTGGTGAAGTCCGTAATCTCGTCAGGGGTTACGGACTTTTTATTTATGGGGTGGAACGGTGAAAACCCTATTTTTGGAGGTGAAGGTAAGTTGTTGATAATTAGTGCTGCTGGAAGGTAAGGATAAAAAAGGGTGCTGCAGGAGAATGGGATGGTTTTGCTTTATTAACAACGGGCTAAACGTGTAGTATTTG
>NZ_JBQZXC010000167.1:0-6111 GCF_053555815.1 Shigella sp. SIG6
TGGTTGTAGACTTGTCTCAGCATATAAGTTGCTGGAATGATTACGGCGGCTGGTACGACACTGATCATATAAACCTGGTACAAGGCTCAGCTTTCGCAGGCTCCCTACAGTCATATAAAGGATCACTGTACTGGAATAATGTGACCTACCCCTTCCCGTTGACGACAAATACCAACGTATTGGATATTGGTGATAAGACACCGATGCCATTACCGTTAAAACTCTATATTACCCCAGTTGGGGCGGCCGGTGGAGTTGTCATAAAAGCGGGGGAAGTCATTGCCCGTATTCATATGTATAAAATTGCAACATTAAGAAGCGGAAATCCGCGTAATTTTACGTGGAATATTATTTCAAATAACAGTGTTGTTATGCCAACAGGCGGCTGCACCGTTGATAGTCGTAATGTCACCGTGGATCTCCCGGACTTTCCTGGAAGCGCAGAAATACCCCTTGGCGTATATTGCTCAAGCGAACAAAAGCTCTCATTTTATCTTTCGGGTGCCACCACTGACAGTAGCCGACAAGTGTTTGCTAACACAGCACCTGATGCAACAAAAGCATCGGGAGTGGGTGTCACTCTAATGCGTAATGGAAAAATACTGGCTACGGGAGAAAATGTCTCCCTGGGGACAGTAAATAAAAGCAAAGTACCTCTGGGTTTAAACGCAACCTATGGACAAACAGGAAACAAGGTTTCAGCCGGAACCGTCCAGTCAGTCATTGGTGTCACTTTTATCTATGAATAATTGTGATTTTGACCTTAGTCTATGCGCTCCATTCACGAAAATTGCGCGGATAATTATTTTGTGAAGGCTATTATCCTACACCTGTAAGAAAATCCGCGCACAATTGAAGCCAGAGTCTTATTTTTTATATTGAAAAATATGTTAATTTAAACACTATGAGAGATGATGCTTAACTTATCGTATTTAATCTATTGTTTAACGATAATAGATTAAAAATAGAAAGAGAGTAGTCCCCTACTCTTATATATCCATGTTGGCGATAATCCCTTTGTATGTACTGTGCATCATCGCTATTACAAATCCTAATAATTCATTTCCACACAGGATAAGTAGATGAAGAAAAAAATTGAATCCTACCAGGGTGCTGCAGGTGGTTGGGGTGCTGTTAAATCCGTAGCGAATGCAGTACGTAAGCAGATGGATATACGCCATGATGTTATTGCCATGTTTGACATGAATAAGCCAGAGGGCTTTGACTGTCCGGGTTGTGCATGGCCAGATCCTAAGCACAGTGCGTCATTCGACATTTGTGAAAACGGCGCAAAAGCAATCGCCTGGGAAGTCACGGATAAGCAGGTAAATGCCTCTTTCTTTGCTGAGAATACGGTTCAATCATTACTTACCTGGGGAGATCACGAGCTTGAGGCTGCGGGGCGTCTCACTCAGCCTTTGAAATATGATGCCGTCAGCGACTGTTACAAGCCATTAAGCTGGCAACAAGCTTTCGACGAAATTGGCGCACGCCTTCAAAGCTATAGTGATCCCAATCAGGTTGAATTCTATACTTCGGGCCGCACTTCCAATGAAGCTGCCTTTCTTTATCAGCTTTTTGCCCGTGAATACGGGAGCAATAACTTTCCCGACTGCTCCAACATGTGCCATGAACCGACAAGCGTGGGTTTGGCAGCGAGTATCGGTGTAGGTAAAGGGACCGTGTTGCTGGAAGACTTTGAGAAGTGCGATTTAGTCATTTGCATTGGGCATAACCCTGGTACAAACCACCCTCGCATGCTGACTTCGTTGCGCGCTTTAGTGAAACGGGGAGCGAAAATGATCGCCATCAATCCTCTACAGGAACGTGGCCTGGAGCGATTTACCGCACCGCAAAACCCGTTTGAAATGCTGACGAACTCTGAGACTCAGTTGGCCAGTGCCTACTACAACGTGCGCATTGGTGGCGATATGGCGTTGCTCAAGGGGATGATGCGCCTGTTAATTGAGCGCGATGATGCTGCAAGTGCCGCAGGTCGGCCCTCATTGCTTGATGACGAATTTATTCAAACGCATACCGTCGGCTTTGACGAGCTACGCCGTGACGTTCTCAATTCCGAGTGGAAAGATATCGAACGTATTTCTGGACTAAGTCAGACACAAATCGCCGAACTGGCTGACGCATATGCCGCTGCCGAACGCACCATTATCTGTTACGGAATGGGGATCACTCAGCACGAACATGGTACCCAGAACGTGCAGCAACTGGTCAATTTGCTGTTGATGAAAGGTAACATTGGCAAGCCTGGTGCGGGTATCTGCCCACTACGTGGTCACTCTAATGTACAGGGCGACCGAACCGTCGGTATCACCGAGAAACCGTCTGCAGAGTTTCTGGCTCGCCTGGGTGAGCGCTATGGCTTCCCCCCACCTCATGCACCTGGACATGCTGCAATTGCCAGCATGCAAGCAATATGTACGGGGCAGGCTCGAGCATTGATCTGCATGGGGGGCAACTTTGCACTGGCAATGCCAGATCGGGAAGCGAGCGCTGTACCGTTAACGCAATTAGATTTGGCGGTACACGTAGCCACTAAGCTTAACCGCTCTCATCTGCTGACCGCACGGCATAGCTATATTCTGCCGGTTCTGGGGCGTAGCGAGATTGATATGCAAAAAAGCGGTGCGCAGGCGGTAACCGTTGAGGATTCAATGTCGATGATTCATGCCTCGCGTGGCGTGTTAAAACCCGCCGGTGTAATGCTGAAATCAGAGTGTGCAGTGGTCGCGGGAATCGCGCAGGCAGCACTACCCCAGAGCGTGGTAGCCTGGGAGTATCTGGTGGAAGATTATGATCGCATTCGCAATGACATTGAAGCTGTGCTGCCAGAGTTCGCCGACTATAACCAGCGCATCCGTCATCCCGGTGGTTTTCACCTGATAAATGCAGCTGCTGAAAGGCGCTGGATGACGCCGTCAGGTAAGGCTAATTTCATTACCAGCAAAGGGCTGTTAGAAGATCCCTCTTCAGCGTTTAACAGTAAGCTGGTCATGGCGACAGTACGCAGCCACGATCAGTACAACACGACGATTTATGGTATGGATGATCGCTATCGAGGGGTATTCGGTCAACGAGATGTGGTCTTTATGAGTGCTAAACAAGCTAAAATTTGCCGTGTAAAAAACGGCGAAAGAGTTAATCTTATTGCGCTTACGCCAGACGGTAAGCGCAGCTCACGCCGCATGGATAGATTAAAAGTGGTCATTTACCCTATGGCTGACCGCTCACTGGTGACCTATTTTCCAGAATCGAATCACATGCTAACACTTGATAACCACGATCCATTAAGTGGCATTCCTGGCTATAAAAGTATTCCGGTTGAATTAGAACCATCAAATTAATGCCTCTTCTCATTTCTTCTGCTGTCATCCCACAGCAGAAGAATTCCTCATTGACTATTATTGCGCAATTTGCTCACATGGATTAAATTAAACTACATACTATAAGATATAAACTTCTGCCTACAGCTGTAAGAAACTCCGCTCAGTACTGAAGCACCAGTCCTATTTCTTCTTTTCTCCAGCCTGTTATATTAAGCATACTGATTAACGACTTTTAACGTTATCCGCTAAATAAACATATTTGAAATGCATGCGACCACAGTGAAAAACAAAATCACGCAAAGAGATAACTATAAAGAAATCATGTCTGCAATTGTGGTTGTCTTATTACTGACACTTACGTTGATAGCCATTTTTTCGGCAATTGATCAGCTGAGTATTTCAGAAATGGGTCGCATTGCAAGAGATCTTACACATTTCATTATCAATAGTTTGCAAGACTGAAAATAAACAGCAAATTATAAATGTGAAATGTTTAAAAGGTATCGATAAAACTTTATTGTTTTAAGGAGATAAAATGTCGCTCGTTTGTTCTGTTATATTTATTCATCATGCTTTCAACGCTAACATTTTAGATAAAGATTACGCCTTCTCTGACGGCGAGATCCTGATGGTAGATAACGCTGTTCGTACACATTTTGAACCTTATGAGCGGCATTTTAAAGAAATCGGATTTAATGAAAATACCATTAAAAAATATCTACAATGCACTAACATCCAGACAGTGACGGTGCCTGTTCCTGCGAAGTTTTTACGTGCTTCAAATGTACCGACTGGATTGCTTAATGAAATGATTGCTTATCTCAACTCGGAAGAACGCAATCATCATAATTTTTCAGAACTTTTGCTTTTTTCTTGCCTGTCTATTTTTGCCGCATGCAAAGGTTTCATTACACTATTAACTAACGGTGTGCTATCCGTTTCCGGGAAAGTGAGAAATATTGTCAACATGAAGCTGGCGCACCCATGGAAGCTGAAAGATATTTGTGACTGCCTGTACATCAGTGAAAGCCTGTTGAAGAAAAAACTAAAGCAAGAGCAAACGACATTCTCACAGATTCTATTAGATGCCAGAATGCAGCACGCAAAAAATTTGATACGCGTAGAAGGTTCAGTCAATAAAATTGCCGAACAATGTGGTTATGCCAGTACATCTTATTTTATTTATGCGTTCCGCAAACATTTCGGCAACAGTCCGAAGAGAGTTTCTAAGGAGTACCGTTGTCAAAGGCACACGGGTATGAATACGGGCAACACGATGAGTGCTTTAGCTATTTGATTATTTGCTAACGAGTAGTCAACCACGCACGCTACGTAAGAATTATATGGGGCAGCCATTCCCTGCCCCGCGTTGTTTTTAGGCGATATATTTATTGAAATAAATAAGTGACATCCATCACATATTTATGCACTTGCATAACCTGTTGCATGATTATTTATGATCTCAATTCGGCATTTTGTCAGTAAAATGCAATAATTTATTAAATATCAATAAATTAGTTGTTTATCGGCGAGAAATTACTTAATAGAACAGAAAGTAATGTCAACGCTTTATGGACTGTTATTTCCCTTTTCTTAGCTAAATCTGCTATCTCTTTATGTGACTAACTTCACTTACATCCACTTATTTCTCTTCGTAAAATTACTTCGGAATTAAGTACAATAAGAAGAGGAACATTTATGAATGTCTGCATTAAAGAAAAGTGTCGTAAGTACCTCGATATCTTTGATACTGGCATCTGGTATGGCTGCATTTGCTGCTCATGCGGCAGATGATGTAAAGCTGAAAGCAACCAAAACAAACGTTGCTTTCTCAGACTTTACGCCGACTGAATACAGTACCAAAGGAAAGCCAAATATTATCGTACTAACCATGGATGATCTTGGTTATGGACAACTTCCTTTTGATAAGGGATCTTTTGACCCAAAAACAATGGAAAATCGTGAAGTTGTCGATACCTACAAAATAGGGATAGATAAAGCCATTGAAGCTGCACAAAAATCAACGCCGACGCTCCTTTCATTAATGGATGAAGGCGTACGTTTTACTAACGGCTATGTGGCACACGGTGTTTCCGGCCCCTCCCGTGCCGCAATAATGACCGGTCGAGCTCCCGCCCGCTTTGGTGTCTATTCCAATACCGATGCTCAGGATGGTATTCCGCTAACAGAAACTTTCTTGCCTGAATTATTCCAGAATCATGGTTATTACACTGCAGCAGTAGGTAAATGGCACTTGTCAAAAATCAGTAATGTGCCGGTACCGGAAGATAAACAAACGCGTGACTATCATGACAACTTCACCACATTTTCTGCGGAAGAATGGCAACCTCAAAACCGTGGCTTTGATTACTTTATGGGATTCCACGCTGCAGGAACGGCATATTACAACTCCCCTTCACTGTTCAAAAATCGTGAACGTGTCCCCGCAAAAGGTTATATCAGCGATCAGTTAACCGATGAGGCAATTGGCGTTGTTGATCGTGCCAAAACACTTGACCAGCCTTTTATGCTTTACCTGGCTTATAATGCTCCGCACCTACCAAATGATAATCCTGCACCGGATCAATCTCAGAAGCAATTTAATACCGGTAGTCAAACAGCAGATAACTACTACGCTTCCGTTTATTCTGTTGATCAGGGTGTAAAACGCATTCTCGAACAACTGAAGAAAAACGGACAGTATGACAATACAATTATTCTCTTTACCTCCGATAATGGTGCGGTTATCGATGGTCCTCTGCCGCTT
>NZ_JBQZXC010000168.1:0-6009 GCF_053555815.1 Shigella sp. SIG6
TTCTGCGGTACAAATCGCACGCTGTCTCCCGGACGTAATAAGATGGGTTCGTCACGCGCCGGATCAAACAGGCTGAGTGAGGTATGACCAATCAACTGCCAGCCACCCGACGTTGCCAGCGGATAAACACCAGTCTGCGGCCCGCCGATCCCGACAGAA
Source organism: Shigella sp. SIG6 (assembly GCF_053555815.1). NCBI lineage: Bacteria > Pseudomonadati > Pseudomonadota > Gammaproteobacteria > Enterobacterales > Enterobacteriaceae > Shigella > Shigella sp. SIG6. The sequence continues at coordinate 160 of NZ_JBQZXC010000168.1, forward strand.
CCTGCCGGAACGAGCAAGCGCGGTTCAGCGCGCCGTGGCGTGTGTAGTTGTTCCGGCAAACTCCCGAGATACGGGAAGCCCGGTTGAAAACCTAAAAACCAGACCACGTATTCCACGGAGGAGTGCAATTCAACAACCTGTTTTTCGCTCAACCCGCAATACGCCGCGACCACCGCCAAATCCGGTCCGCCTGCACCACCGTAAACCACCGGAATTTCAATAAAGCGAGACTCAGGTTCCAGGGCCTCGCTCTCCTCCCACCAGCGTTGCAAACGCTCTATGGCATCCAGCGCCAGCGACTCAGGATTACGCAAAATCACCGTGATATTGTTCATGCCGGGAATGGCTTCAACCACATTCGGCATATCCACCAGACGCTGCGCCAGTCGCCAGATCCGTTTCTGGCTAGCCAGCGTCACCGGCGGTTCCAGTTCCAGCACTACCGCCGTTTCACCTATCAGATAACAACGCGCTCGTTGCACTTTCGATCCCTCTGATTATTCGTTATGCAGGATTAGGAATATCAATAAAGGTCACATCAAGATCGGTATTTTCATTCAGCCACTCGCTCAATGCGCGAATACCACCGCGTTCAGTGGCATGGTGACCTGCAGCATAAAAATGCAATCCCTGCTCGCGGGCTGAATGAATGGTCTGTTCAGAAACTTCGCCAGTAATAAAAGCATCCACGCCAAAACGCGCGGCGCTATCGATAAAACTTTGCCCGCCGCCCGTGCACCAGGCGACGCGCTGGACCACCTCAGGTCCGGTATCGCCACACCATAACGGCTTACGTCCCAGACGCGCTTCAATCCAGGAGGCTAGTTCCATTCCCGGCACAGGCATGGTCAGCTCTCCCCACGGCACCAACGGCTCAATTTCGCCCATGACCGTGATCCCCAGTAACGCCGCCAGCTGTGCGTTATTGCCCAGCTCAGGATGTGCGTCAAGCGGCAAATGCCAGCCATACAGGTTGATATCATTCGCCAGCAACGTTTTTAAACGGTTACGCTTCATTCCGCGAATGACCGGAGACTCTCCTTTCCAGAAGTAGCCATGATGCACAATGACCGCATCCGCGCCCAGACGCACTGCCTCATCGAGCAAAGCCTGGCTGGCGGTGACACCGGTAACAATTTTTTGCACCGTCTCTTTGCCTTCCACCTGCAAACCATTCGGCGCGTAATCACTAATCGCCGCGCTGTTCAGTTTTTCGTTAATCAGTTGTTCCAGTTCGGTGTTTTTCATCTTCGCGCCTTCCGTATTCTGATAGCTACACCGTTAACATAGCGTTACCTCGCCTGTTCGTCGATAGCCAATCTTTTGACATATTAAGAAACAAACCCGACGCCAAAAGACGCAAATTGTTTATATCATCACGCTTCAGCTAATGTATATTTATGCAATCAGACAGCATATTGCATAAATAATCAGATCTGTATCAAAGTTTTAACTTTAAGGAAACACAAGCACGCCGCGCAACTATTACGTGACGTTGCCGTCAATTGTGGAATTATTATGAATAAACACGCATCACAACCGCGCGCTATTTACTATGTCGTTGCGCTGCAAATCTGGGAATATTTTAGCTTTTACGGCATGCGTGCCCTGCTGATTCTCTATCTCACCAATCAACTAAAATACAACGATACTCACGCCTACGAGTTATTTAGCGCCTACTGTTCGCTGGTGTATGTCACGCCAATCCTCGGTGGCTTTTTGGCGGATAAAGTTCTCGGCAATCGCATGGCGGTGATGCTGGGGGCGTTGTTGATGGCGATCGGTCATGTGGTGCTGGGTGCCAGTGAGATCCATCCGTCATTCCTCTATCTGTCCCTGGCGATTATCGTCTGCGGCTATGGCCTGTTTAAATCTAACGTAAGCTGTCTGCTCGGCGAGCTGTATGAGCCAACCGATCCGCGTCGTGATGGCGGTTTCTCGCTGATGTATGCGGCGGGTAACGTGGGGTCTATTATCGCACCTATCGCCTGTGGTTACGCCCAGGAAGAGTACAGCTGGGCGATGGGCTTTGGCCTGGCGGCGGTTGGCATGATCGCGGGTCTGGTCATTTTCTTATGTGGCAATCGTCATTTCACTCATACCCGCGGCGTTAACAAAAAAGTACTGCGTGCGACAAACTTTCTCCTGCCGAACTGGGGATGGCTGCTGGTTCTGCTGGTGGCAACGCCTGCACTGATTACCGTGCTGTTCTGGAAAGAGTGGTCGGTATACGCCTTAATTGTCGCGACTATTATTGGCCTGGGTGTACTGGCAAAAATTTATCGCAAAGCAGAAAACCAGAAACAGCGGAAGGAGCTGGGGCTGATTGTGACGCTCACCTTCTTCAGTATGTTGTTCTGGGCCTTCGCACAACAGGGCGGTAGCTCGATTAGCCTTTATATCGACCGCTTCGTTAACCGCGATATGTTTGGTTATACCGTTCCGACCGCGATGTTCCAGTCGATTAATGCCTTCGCAGTTATGCTGTGCGGTGTGTTCCTGGCGTGGGTGGTTAAAGAAAGCGTCGCAGGTAATCGTACCGTGCGCATCTGGGGAAAATTTGCTCTTGGCCTTGGCCTGATGAGCGCCGGATTCTGCATTCTGACCTTAAGCGCCCGCTGGTCCGCAATGTATGGTCACTCTTCTCTGCCACTGATGGTGTTAGGCCTCGCGGTGATGGGCTTTGCGGAACTGTTTATCGACCCGGTTGCCATGTCGCAAATTACGCGCATTGAAATTCCGGGCGTGACCGGCGTATTAACCGGCATCTACATGCTGCTTTCTGGCGCGATCGCGAACTATCTGGCGGGCGTGATTGCCGATCAGACATCGCAGGCTTCGTTTGATGCTTCCGGGGCGATCAACTACTCCATCAATGCATATATTGAAGTATTTGATCAAATTACCTGGGGCGCACTGGCGTGTGTAGGACTGGTACTGATGATTTGGCTGTATCAGGCGCTGAAATTCAGAAACCGCGCGCTGGCGCTGGAGTCATAATAGGCCAGCACCGATGCCTGATGCGACGCTTGACGCGTCTTATCAGGCCTACGTATTTCCTGCAATTTATTGAATTTGCACAAATTTGTAGGCTGGATTAGGCGTTCACGCCGCATCCGGCATCTGGGCTCGATTGCCTGACGCGTCTGTTATTTCCCCTTCCGCGCCGCCTCATACGCTGCCAACGTTTGTACTCTCGCCTCTTTGTGCTCGACTATCGGTTGCGGATAATCCAGCTTCACACCTGCTTTCTGCGCCCACTTCCACGGCTCATGCACCGCTTTCCCTGGTACATTGCGCAGCTCCGGTAACCATCGACGAATAAACTCGCCCTCACGGTCAAATTTCTCGCCCTGAGTTATCGGATTGAAAATACGAAAATACGGCGCAGCATCAGTACCCGTAGAAGCCGCCCACTGCCAGCCACCGTTATTAGCTGCCAAATCACCATCAATCAGCTGCGACATGAAATATCGCTCGCCTTCGCGCCAGTCGATCAACAAATCTTTCACCAGAAAACTGGCTGTAATCATCCGTAGCCGGTTATGCATCCAGCCAGTGCTGTTAAGCTGACGCATAGCGGCATCAATAATCGGGTATCCCGTTTTGCCTTTCTGCCAGGCCTGTAAATGTGCGGGATTGCTTTGCCACTGCACACGATCCGTCCAGACAATAAATGGACGATGTTTACACAACGAGGGGTAATACGTCATCAGATGACGGTAGAACTCGCGCCAGATCAGCTCACTAAGCCAGACACTACCGGCCCCACCGTCCAGCGCCTGCGGCTGTTCCGCCAACAAGCGATGCAAACACTGGCGAGGCGATAACCCGCCCGTTGCCAAGCTGGCGGACAAACGGCTGGTGCCTTCCACTGCCGGAAAATCTCGTTGTTGCTCATACTCTCCAGCACCGTTCTCGCAAAACTGGCGTAATTGCGCAATCGCCGCTTTTTCTTCCACCGGGAAATGCGCAGTATCGAAAGACTGACGAGGATAATTCAGCGTAATGGATGGCGCGGGCTTTATCGATCCGCTACTACGAACTTTTGGTGCAGCGACGCACTCCGGCATCCCTTCCCGCAGCCGTTTCAGCCAGGCATTCTTAAAAGGCGTAAAGACTTTGTACATCTCGTGATTGCCGGTCATCACCGCCCCCGGCGGCAGGATCACGCTGTCATCAAATCCTTCACACACCACGTTACGCAGCGCTCTTTCAACGTCCACATCCCGCGCTCGCTCATTCACCTCATACTGATAGTTATAAAAAAGATGAGTAACGCTGTTTTCCGCGCACACCTGTTTAACTATTTCGACACTGGCGACAAAGTCATCCACTTCACGGAACAATAAAGGAATACCTTTTTCCGCCAGCGCGATTTGTAGCCCATTCAGTTGAGCATTGATAAGTTCAGCCTGACGCGGCGACATGTTATGCGTCTCCCACTGGCGTGGTGTAGCGATATACAGCGCCAGCACGCGTGCAGACGAATTGCGGCAGGCGGCAGCCAGTGCGAGATTATCGTGCAGACGTAAATCCTGGCGAAACCAGGCCAGATGGGTAGTCATAAAACTCCTGAATGGCGCAAGTTAATCACACGCGGCCAAAGTTCGAAATAACGCTGCCCTGAAAGCCAGGCGTCAGGATAAAGCGCCATATAGTGTTTGATACGCATCAGCGGCGCAAGAAGTGGTTGCTCGCCACGGCGATAACTGTCGATAAGCGCAGCCAGCTGCTGGCGTTCTGTGGAATCAATATGCGGGCGAAAATAACCCTGAACGTGCATCAAAACGTTGGTGTGATCGCGCGGGTTGGCGGGATGAGAAAGCAAAACAATTACGCGTTGGCGGTACTGGTTGTAAAAATCATCCAGATTTTGCCACTGATGAATATCAGCCACAAACGGGCCAAGTTTGCGGTACTCGGGCTGAGAATGGGCCAGAAAGACGAGTTTATAGCGGCTGTGATAATCGAGAAGCGCCCCGCGCGTTAAGCCATGTTCTTTCAGTCGATGTAACTCATGAAGGGCGAAGATACGGATTAGGGTGCTGTCATCAAATCGTTGTAGATTCATTACTGCTCCTGAACGGTATACAGGAGTAAGTGTAGACGTTGGTAAATGATGTTTGTGAAGTTAATCCGCTAGCAGGGCAAGATTACGAAAGCGCGCTCCCCGCAAGCAACTAATCAAGGTAGTTAATCATGGCTGAACACGATATTACGCCAGAAGTCACCATTTCCAAAACACAGCGCCGCTATAAAGTCAGCTATGTCAGAGCCCGCCACCAGGACCGCAAAACCGGTATAGCCCGGTATTATTCACAACATCCCAGCCTGCACCTTAAGGGCGACTGGCTGAAAGAGGCCGGATTTGATACCGGACGGGGTGTCACGGTGAAGATTTCGGAGGGGGGCCTGACCATCATCGCTGACAGTGACGAGGTGCAGGAACTGCGGGAGGAACTTTATCAGGTTAAACAGGTAGTTAAGGGGATGCGGGATGGGATGTTTAGTGTGCTGAACGAAAGTTAAATATTAAAAAAGCTGGGAAGATTTAAAACCTTCCTAGCTTTTTATTCTGTCTTATTATAATGGATACTCATCATCTTCCGATGAATTTATAAATTGCTCCAAGTTTACATGAAGAGTACTTAACCTAGTTTTTAACTCATTAAGTGAAGCGATAATTTCATATTTTCCAACATAATCATATGATGGATCGTATTCATTATCTATGTCAGAAGCTAAAAATGATGATATTCGTAGTTTAAATTTAGCTTCATCTTTATTACATTCATTGGCATAAGGTGAATGCCCTATCATAGCATATTCATCTAATCTAAAAGGATA
>NZ_JBQZXC010000169.1:0-5943 GCF_053555815.1 Shigella sp. SIG6
AAATTCTGCTGGAAAATCAGGTCATCACTGAAGAACAACTCGATACAGCACTGCGTAATCGCGTCGAAGGTCTACGCCTGGGCGGTTCAATGCTGATGCAGGGGCTGATTAGCGCCGAGCAGCTGGCACAGGCGCTGGCAGAGCAAAACGGCGTGGCGTGGGAATCCATCGATGCCTGGCAGATCCCGTCCTCGCTGATTGCCGAAATGCCAGCCTCCGTAGCGCTGCATTATGCAGTACTGCCGCTGCGTCTGGAAAATGATGAGTTAATTGTCGGCAGTGAAGATGGTATTGACCCGGTTTCGCTGGCGGCCCTGACGCGTAAAGTCGGACGCAAAGTGCGTTACGTCATTGTTCTGCGGGGACAAATTGTCACAGGGTTACGCCACTGGTATGCACGCCGACGCGGTCACGATCCGCGGGCAATGTTGTACAATGCGGTTCAGCATCAGTGGCTCACGGAACAGCAGACCGGTGAAATCTGGCGGCAATATGTGCCGCATCAGTTCCTGTTCGCCGAAATACTGACCACGCTCGGTCATATTAATCGTTCAGCAATTAACGTGTTGTTATTGCGCCATGAACGCAGTTCTCTGCCGCTCGGCAAGTTTTTGGTCACCGAAGGCGTTATCAGCCAGGAAACGTTGGATCGCGTCCTGACAATTCAACGCGAATTACAAGTTTCGATGCAATCACTATTACTCAAAGCAGGTTTAAACACAGAACAGGTTGCGCAACTGGAGTCCGAAAATGAAGGAGAATAACCTTAATCGCGTCATCGGATGGTCTGGTTTACTGCTGACGTCTTTATTGAGTACCAGCGCACTCGCAGACAATATCGGCACCAGCGCAGAAGAGCTGGGGCTGAGCGATTATCGCCATTTTGTTATTTATCCCCGTCTCGATAAGGCGCTGAAGGCACAGAAAAATAACGACGAAGCAACCGCCATCCGCGAATTTGAATATATACACCAACAGGTGCCGGATAATATTCCGCTGACTTTATACCTTGCGGAAGCCTATCGTCATTTTGGTCATGATGACCGGGCGCGGCTGTTGCTTGAGGATCAACTGAAACGTCACCCAGGAGATGCCCGACTTGAGCGCAGTCTGGCGGCTATTCCAGTTGAAGTGAAAAGCGTTACGACTGTTGAAGAACTGCTTGCCCAGCAAAAAGCGGGCGACGCTGCGCCGACCCTGCGTTGTCGCAGTGAAGTCGGGCAGAATGCCCTGCGGCTGGCACAATTACCTGTCGCCAGAGCGCAACTGAACGATGCGACGTTTGCTGCATCGCCGGAAGGAAAAACGCTGCGAACCGATCTGCTGCAACGGGCAATCTACCTGAAACAATGGTCCCAGGCAGATACGCTATACAATGAAGCACGCCAGCAGAACACATTAAGCGCGGCAGAACGCCGTCAGTGGTTTGACGTGCTTCTTGCCGGGCAGCTGGACGATCGGATCCTGGCACTGCAATCACAGGGGATCTTCACCGATCCTCAGTCATATATTACTTACGCGACCGCGCTGGCTTATCGTGGCGAAAAAGCACGCCTCCAGCATTATCTCATTGAAAATAAGCCGCTGTTTACCACGGGCGCACAAGAGAAAAGTTGGCTCTATCTGTTATCTAAATACAGCGCCAACCCCGTTCAGGCATTGGCGAATTATACGGTGCAGTTTGCCGATAACCGCCAGTATGTTGTTGGCGCGACGCTACCGGTGCTGTTAAAAGAAGGTCAGTACGACGCAGCGCAAAAACTGCTCGCCACCCTCCCCGCCAATGAAATGCTTGAGGAGCGTTATGCTGTCAGCGTGGCGACCCGTAACAAGGCTGAATCTCTGTGTCTGGCACGATTGCTGTATCAGCAAGAACCGACAAATCTTCCCCGCCTGGATCAACTGACCTGGCAACTGATGCAGAACGAGCAGTCACGCGAAGCTGCCGATTTATTGCTGCAACGCTATCCTTTCCAGGGCGATGCGCGTGTCAGCCAGACTTTAATGGCGCGACTGGCATCTCTGCTGGAAAGTCATCCTTACCTAGCAACGCCGGCGAAGGTGGCGATTTTATCGAAACCCTTACCGCTGGCGGAGCAACGTCAGTGGCAAAGTCAGTTGCCGGGTATTGCAGATAATTGCCCGGCAATAGTTCGCTTGCTGGGCGATATGTCGCCTTCCTACGATGCTGCCGCCTGGAACCGTCTGGCAAAGTGTTATCGGGACACGCTACCCGGTGTGGCGTTGTATGCATGGCTTCAGGCCGAACAACGACAACCGAGCGCCTGGCAACATCGTGCGGTAGCCTATCAGGCGTATCAGGTTGAGGACTACGCCACCGCACTGGCGGCCTGGCAGAAAATCAGTCTTCACGACATGAGCAATGAGGATCTGCTCGCCGCCGCCAACACCGCTCAGGCAGCGGGAAATGGCGCGGCTCGCGATCGCTGGCTTCAACAGGCAGAACAACGTGAGCTGGGAAACAATGCTCAATACTGGTGGCTGCATGCGCAACGTTATATCCCAGCTCAGCCAGAACTCGCACTGAACGATCTCACGCGCTCAATCAATATTGCCCCTTCTGCCAACGCTTACGTTGCGCGGGCGACAATTTATCGCCAACGTCATAATGTTCCGGCCGCGGTGAGTGATTTGCGCGCCGCGCTGGAACTGGAACCGAATAATAGCAACACCCAGGCAGCGCTTGGTTACGCCTTGTGGGATAGCGGTGATATCGCACAGTCGCGGGAAATGCTCGAACAGGCGCATAAAGGGCTTCCGGACGATCCGGCACTGATCCGACAACTGGCCTACGTGAACCAGCGTCTGGATGACATGCCTGCGACGCAGCACTACGCCCGGCTGGTGATTGATGACATTGATAATCAGGCGCTGATAACCCCACTGACCCCAGAGCAAAATCAGCAACGCTTCAATTTCCGCCGTTTGCATGAGGAGGTCGGTCGCCGCTGGACGTTCAGTTTCGATTCTTCCATCGGCTTGCGTTCCGGCGCAATGAGTACCGCTAACAATAATGTCGGCGGTGCAGCGCCTGGGAAAAGCTATCGTAGCTACGGACAACTGGAAGCCGAGTACCGCATCGGACGCAATATGCTGCTGGAAGGCGACCTGCTCTCAGTTTATAGCCGCGTCTTTGCCGATACCGGAGAAAACGGGGTGATGATGCCGGTGAAAAATCCGATGTCCGGCACCGGTCTGCGCTGGAAGCCGCTGCGCGATCAGATCTTTTTCCTCGCCGTCGAACAGCAGTTGCCGCTGAACGGGCAAAATGGCGCATCCGATACCATGCTGCGCGCCAGCGCCTCATTCTTTAATGGCGGCAAATACAGCGACGAATGGCACCCGAACGGTTCAGGCTGGTTTGCCCAAAACCTGTACCTCGATGCGGCGCAATATATCCGCCAGGATATTCAGGCGTGGACGGCAGATTATCGCGTCAGCTGGCATCAGAAGGTAGCTAACGGACAGACTATTGAGCCTTACGCTCACGTTCAGGACAACGGCTATCGTGATAAAGGCACTCAGGGCGCGCAGCTTGGCGGTGTCGGGGTCCGCTGGAATATTTGGACCGGCGAGACGCACTACGACGCCTGGCCGCACAAAGTCAGTCTCGGCGTCGAGTATCAACATACCTTTAAGGCGATTAATCAACGTAACGGAGAGCGCAACAACGCGTTTCTCACCATTGGAGTGCACTGGTAAATGCGTAAGTTCATTTTCGTATTGCTGACACTGCTTTTGGTCAGCCCTTTTTCCTTTGCGATGAAAGGTATTATCTGGCAACCACAAAACCGAGATAGTCAGGTTACCGATACCCAGTGGCAGGGGCTGATGAGTCAGTTACGTTTTCAAGGCTTCGATACCCTGGTTTTGCAATGGACCCGTTACGGCGATGCATTTACCCAGCCAGAACAGCGCACGTTATTGTTTAAGCGTGCCGCAGCTGCGCAACAGACTGGCCTGAAGCTGATTGTCGGGTTGAACGCCGATCCGGAATTTTTTATGCACCAGAAACAGTCGTCTGCAGCGCTGGAAAGCTATCTTAATCGCCTGCTGGCTGCCGATCTCCAGCAAGCCAGATTATGGAGCGCCGCGCCTGGCATAACGCCGGATGGCTGGTACATCAGCGCGGAAATTGACGACCTGAACTGGCGCAGCGAAGCCGCCCGTCAACCTTTGCTAACATGGTTAAACAACGCGCAGCGGCTGATTAGCGATGTTTCAGCAAAACCGGTTTATATCAGTAGTTTTTCGCCGGAAACATGTCGCCCGATGGCTATCGCCAACTGCTGGAACAAGTTAAAGCAACCGGAGTTAATGTCTGGGTACAGGATGGCAGCGGCGTGGATAAACTTACCGCTGAACAGCGTGAACGTTATCTACAGGCCAGCGCCGATTGCCAAAGCTCCGCCCCAGCAAGCGGCATTGTTTATGAACTGTTTGTCGCCGGCAAAGGCAAAACCTTTACAGCGAAACCGAAACCGGACGCAGAAATTGCCTCGCTGTTAGCGAAACGTTCCTCTTGCGGTAAAGACATGCTCTATTTCTCTCTGCGCTATTTGCCCGTCGCGCACGGCATTCTCGAGTATTAAATCCCCTCCAGGTAAGTCGGGTACGACCTGGCTTACCTCTTTCGCTCTCGTCAGAATTCCATCAAGATTAATTGCTAAAAAGCATGCTAAAGAAAGAAGATCGTTATCGGCGAACGGGCCGATCACTCATGCAGGAAGCATAGATCCTTTGAGCGGAGTTTCTGATATCTGAGGAGTGCGAAATGCAATTGAGCAGCAGTGAACCTTGCGTGGTGATCCTGACCGAAAAAGAGGTAGAGGTAAGCGTCAATAACCATGCTACGTTTACCCTTCCGAAAAACTACCTGGCCGCCTTCGCGTGCAACAATAACGTCATTGAACTCTCAACGTTAAATCACGTATTAATCACCCACATCAACCGTAACATCATCAACGATTATCTGTTGTTTTTAAATAAGAAATTAACCTGTGTAAAGCCCTGGTCGCGGCTGGCAACCCCGGTTATCGCTTGTCATAGCCGTACACCGGAAGTGTTCCGGCTAGCCGCCAACCACAGCAAGCAGCAACCCAGCAAACCCTGCGAAGCGGAGTTGACGCGCGCATTACTTTTTACCGTATTGTCTGACTTTCTTGAGCAATCGCGGTTTATTGCCCTACTGATGTATATCTTACGCAGCAGCGTCCGCGACAGCGTCTGCCGCATTATTCAAAGCGATATTCAGCATTACTGGAATCTGCGAATTGTCGCCAGTTCGTTATGTTTAAGCCCCAGCCTGCTCAAAAAGAAATTAAAAAACGAAAATACCAGCTATAGCCAGATTGTCACAGAGTGTCGTATGCGTTACGCCGTACAGATGTTATTGATGGATAACAAAAATATCACTCAGGTGGCGCAATTATGTGGCTATAGCAGCACGTCGTACTTTATCTCTGTTTTTAAGGCGTTTTACAGCCTGACACCGTTGAATTATCTCGCCAAACAGCGACAAAAAGTGATGTGGTGAAGGGCAAAGCGGAAACGGATAAGACGGGCATAAATGAAGAAGAAATGGCGCGCCCTGCAGGATTCGAACCTGCGGCCCACGACTTAGAAGGTCGTTGCTCTATCCAACTGAGCTAAGGGCGCGTTGATACCGCAATGCGGTGTAATCGCGTGAATTATACGGTCAACCCTTGCTGAGTCAATGGCTTTTGATCTGGTTGCTGAACAAGTGAACGACCGCGTCTGATTTTCTGATTTATTTCGCTATAGCGGCAAACAAACGCACACCGCTGCGCGTCTGAATCAAGAAAACCCGTATTTTCATGTATCAAAGTACAATTTACCGCCCTAACGGAAAATTGTCCGCTCCTATGAGACTGGTAACTATGAAACCAACGTCGGTGATCA
>NZ_JBQZXC010000170.1:0-5850 GCF_053555815.1 Shigella sp. SIG6
CTGACTTTATTATTTCCTGTATCAATAGCAATGCCGATTTTCTCTTGACCCCACGCCAGAAACTGAATATCGATATACCGACGATGCACTTCCGGACGGTTTTCCACCGCTTCGCGTGTGGTTAAATCGATAATTTGCGCATAAATATTCTTGCCGTCGATTTCGACAACGCCCGGCTCCAGGACGTTGAAGTTGGTAGCGCGCAGAAAATCGAGCGCCTTTTCAATGGCGGCGGGCAAACGGCACGGATTGGGCTGCGCGATATGTCCAAAAATCATGACTTATCTCCTCATAACGCCTGGATTTTGGCCCACACGCTGTCATCAACAGTGATGCCGTTACGGCGGTTTTCGGCCAGCAGGGTAGTAAATTCGTGGCCGGGTAAGCGGATGGCCTGGTTTTCGTCAGCGCGTTCAGCGGTAGTAACGTAATCCATGATACGTTGCAGCTTGGCATCGCGGGTGGGACCGTCGATAAGCTTGTCCACTTCAATGGCAATAAAAATTTGTGAAATGCCGTATTCGTCGCTGTTGTCCTGGGTGACTTCGGCAACCGATGCGCCGTCGGAAAGGAGAGTAGCGATCATATCCAGCACAATCGACATGCCAGAACCTTTCCAGTAGCCCATCGGCAAAATGCGGCGATTCTTCTCGATAACGCTAGGTTCTTTGGTCAAATTGCCCTCATCATCAAAGCCACCATCGACCGGGAGCTGACGGCCTGCCAGGCGGTTAACTTCTAACATGCCGTAAGAGAACATCGACATCGACATATCGACCATGGTGATCGGCGTGGAAGGAATGGCGACGATCAGCGGGTTAGTGCCGATGCGACACTCTTTTGCGCCCCACGGCGGCATTACGGCGATGGAGTTGGTCCAGCAAATGCCAATATAGCCTTTTTCCGCCGCCTGCCAGCCGTAGCTGCCGCCGCGCATCCAGTGGTTGGCATTACGAAGTGCCACCAGACCAATACCGTGATCGGCAGCCAGTTCAATGGCGCGATCCATCATCTTTTTCGCCGTCAGGTTGCCGATCGAACGCTGGGCATCCCACTGTTCAATTGCGCCGAGGCTGGTTATACGTTTGGGTTGGGCATCAGGAATGATATCGCCGTTTTCCAGTTGTTGAATGAAACGAGGGAAACGATTAACGCCGTGAGAATAAACGCCGGATTCGGTGGTGCGGGCGAACATCTCTGCACAGGCGTCAGCCGTTTCGCTGTCAACGCCGCGTGAAATTAAGACCCGATTAAAGGCTGCTTTTAACTGCTCAAATGTCACTTTCATCCCAGGCTTCCTTGTTTTTTTGATCGCTTTTTTGGCTTAAAATTTCAATATGTGAAACTAGATTTCAAATATATCGATCACTTTTTAACAAAGCAATCTGATTGATGAATTTCAAAAGACATAAAAATCAAGTGGTTATAAATTATCTGTCGAGATCGTGAACTACGGCACACTTTGCGCTACCATCAGGACGCGACAAAATGGGGAAAGAAGTGATGGGAAAAAAAGAGAACGAGATGGCGCAGGAAAAAGAGCGTCCAGCCGGAAGCCAGAGTCTGTTTCGCGGGTTGATGCTGATTGAGATTTTGAGCAACTATCCAAACGGTTGTCCGTTGGCGCATCTTTCGGAGCTGGCTGGTTTAAATAAGAGTACCGTCCATCGCTTATTGCAGGGATTACAGTCCTGCGGCTATGTGACCACCGCGCCCGCCGCAGGGAGTTACCGCCTGACTACCAAATTTATTGCCGTCGGGCAGAAGGCGCTGTCTTCGCTGAATATCATTCATATCGCCGCTCCGCATCTTGAGGCACTGAACATCGCCACTGGTGAAACCATTAACTTCTCCAGCCGCGAAGACGATCACGCTATTTTGATTTATAAGCTGGAACCCACAACCGGGATGCTGCGAACCCGTGCCTATATTGGCCAGCATATGCCGCTCTACTGTTCCGCAATGGGCAAGATCTACATGGCGTTTGGTCACCCGGACTACGTGAAGTCATACTGGGAAAACCATCAGCATGAGATCCAGCCGTTAACCCGCAATACCATTACCGAGCTGCCCGCGATGTTCGACGAACTGGCGCACATTCGTGAAAGCGGAGCGGCGATGGACAGAGAAGAAAACGAACTCGGCGTCTCCTGTATTGCTGTTCCGGTGTTTGATATTCATGGGCGGGTGCCGTACGCCGTGTCGATTTCGCTTTCGACATCACGTTTGAAACAGGTGGGAGAGAAAAATCTCCTGAAACCACTGCGTGAAACCGCGCAGGCTATTTCTAATGAACTGGGATTTACTGTCAGGGATGACCTGGGCGCGATCACATAACGCTTTGGACAAGTGCCAAAACTTTAACATTTCCTTCGTTGGATCAAAGCAGTAGGGACGCGCTCTCTGGCACTCTGCTGTTTTAGTGCAAAGGAGTGATCATGAACCGGTTTATTATTGCGGATGCGACGAAATGTATCGGTTGCCGTACCTGTGAAGTGGCTTGCGCAGTGTCGCATCAGGAGAATCAGGATTGCGCTGCGTTGTCACCAGACGAGTTTATTTCCCGTATTCGTGTCATTAAAGACCACAGCTGGACCACGCCAGTAGCCTGTCATCAGTGTGAAGATGCACCGTGCGCGAATGTCTGCCCTGTTGACGCGATAAGCCGCGAACATGGGCATATTTTCGTTGAACAAACACGTTGCATTGGCTGTAAAAGCTGTATGCTGGCTTGCCCGTTTGGTGCGATGGAGGTCGTTTCTTCGCGCAAAAAGGCGAGGGCGATTAAGTGCGATCTGTGCTGGCATCGGGAGACGGGGCCGGCCTGTGTTGAAGCCTGCCCGACAAAGGCGTTGCAGTGCATGGATGTCGAGAAAGTGCAGCGGTATCGGCTACAGCAGCAGCCTGTTTGAAACGTTTTCCGGCGTTTCTCAACGCCGGAATAGTGCGCTTTGTTTATGCCAGATGCGGCGTAAACGCCTTATCCGGCCTACAAATTCTTCCAAATTCAATATATTGCAGAAATCATGTAGGCCTGATAAGCGTAGCGCATCAGGCAATTTTTAGTGACTTTCAGCCCAGGCTCTTTCTATCTCTTCCGCCAGAATCTTCACCCCCGCCTCAATTTTCTCCGGCTCTGGTACGTAGTTCATGCGCATACATTGATGCGTATGCGGCCACGGTTTATCCAGTCCCGGGAAGAAGTTGTGCCCCGGCACCATCAGCACGCCGCGTGCTTTCAGGCGCTGATAGAGCTGCTCGGTCGTAATGGGCAAATCCTTAAACCATAGCCAGAGGAAAATGGCTCCTTCCGGTTTATGAATCAGGCAGCGATTTTCCGGTAAATAGCGGCGAATGATGGCGATAGTTTCCTGAACACGCTGGTAGTAAAACGGTTTGATGACTGTTTCAGACAGGCGCAGCAGATCGTTACGCTTAATCATTTCACACATCATCGCCGGACCAATACCGCCAGGTGCCAGGCTGATAATGCCGTTCATATTGGTGATGGCAGTGATGATTTTTTCATTGGCGATGATAATGCCGCAGCGGGAGCCAGGCAGCCCCAGCTTGGAAAGACTCATGCACAGTACGATATTCGGATTCCATAGCGGGCGCGCTTCACTGAAGATGATACCCGGGAACGGGACGCCATAAGCGTTATCAATCACCAGCGGAATGCCGTGTTGATTCGCCAGCGCGTCAAGCTTCAGCAACTCTTCGTCAGTAATCACATTGCCTGTTGGATTCGTCGGCCGGGAGACGCAAATCATCCCGGTTTCTTCGCCAATATGCAGATGCTCAAAATCGACGTGGTATTTAAACTGGCCTTCCGGCAGCAGTTCAATATTCGGACGCGCAGAGACAAACAGATCTTCTTCCAGTCCGGCGTCAGCGTAGCCAATGTATTCCGGTGCCAGCGGGAACAGCACTTTTTTGACCCGACCATCGGCACGGCGTCCGGCAAACAGGTTAAATAAGTAGAAAAACGCGCTCTGGCTGCCGTTTGTTAGTGCAATATTCTGTGGTTCGATATCCCAACCCAACTTCTCGCGCAGCATTCCGGCAAGCAGTGTGAGTAGCTCCGTTTTCCCCTGTGGACCGTCGTAGTTACACAGTGCATCAGTCGCTTTGCCACTTTCCAGCATGTCGGTCAGTAGCGTCTGGAAGTAGTCCTGCATTTCCGGGATCTGCGCCGGATTACCGCCGCCGAGCATAATCGCGCCAGGCGTGCGTAAACCGTCGTTCAGATCTTCCATCAGCAGCGTAATGCCGGAGTGGCGGGTAAATTTGTCACCAAAAAGGGAGAATGTCATAGCGGGATATCTGTCGAACTCTGTAGCAAGGAAGGTAACAATAACGCTACATTTGCTGGGGTGCAAATCGGTCTGTTGAAGAGTGAGCGGTGCTTTATCCCGCAACGCTGATTAGGGCTGACATTTTATCCTGGTTGGCGGCTTCCCGAGGTACTGACGAACGGGAAGCCGGAAAAGTCACTGTTGCCCAGCCCAGATGACCAGCACTTTATCGTCGGCATGCTCACGAACAAAGCCGTAGCCCTGCTTCAGCGAAAGTGTCGTTTGTTTGCCCGCGCCAATTGCGGGATGGCGGGCGCGGAACTGGCTGATTTTCTGCCAGTGCGCGACGTTGGCGGCAGATTTACCGCTAACATCCTGCCAGTTCATATCCGAACGTGTACCTTGCAGCGGATCAGAACCTGTAGGACCGAACGGACGCGAGGATTCATCGCCATAAAAGATTTGTACCGCGCCTGGCGCTAATAGTAATAACTCTGCTGCTTTGTCGCCCCCTTCACGGAACAGACGGGTATCATGCGACGAGAGGTAGCTCAACACGTTGAAACCCTGCAATTTCTCCGCCATTTGCTGCCAGGTCGTATCCATCTGCGCCAGACAATCGACTGCTTTCGCCGCCTGCTCCTGATAATCGAAATTGATCATCGCATCGAAGCCGTGGCGATAGTAGTCACTTTGCATCACGCCGTGGCCCCAGGCTTCACCGGTCATCCAGAAAGGTTTGTCATCTAATGCTTTGTCGGGGTTAGTTTTTTTCCATTCGCGAAGCGCGGAGCTGGCTTCGGTTTTCAGTTGCTGCCAGGCGGGCAACTCAACATGTTTGGTGGTATCGACCCGAAAACCATCAATCCCATAGTCGCGGACCCACTGACTTAACCAGTGGGTTAAGTAATCGCGAGGTGTAAAGCCTTCGATGACTTTAGCGTGAGTATCCGTTTTGTTTTTATAGAACACCGGCAGACCAGAAGCGGTAGTTGATTCGGTTTTGATATCCGGCAAAAAGGCCAGCGACATAGTGAGATCGTCGAATCCAGGATTGTCGTAATCGCCGATATCCGTTCTGATCCAGTTTTTTCCCCACCATTTATCCCAGCCTGTTTTGTCGCTGAAATTAATGTAATCGTTAAAGCTATGCCAGGTTTGCCCGGCGGCAGGTTTCCAGTCGCTCCAGCGTTCACCCAGCGTTTTTTTCACTTCGTCACCAGAAAGATATAACGCGCCAAACTGATACTCCTGCATATCCGCCAGCGTGGCATAGCTGGTGTGGTTCATCACGACATCAAAGAGAATACGAATACCGCGCTGATGTGCGCTATCAACCAGCGTCCGTAGATCGGCTTCGTTGCCCATATTGGCATCAAGATTCGTCCAGTCCTGTGTGTAATAACCGTGGTAGGCATAATGCGGGAAATCGCCTTTTGTACCGCCGCCGACCCAGCCGTGAATTTGCTCAAATGGGGCGCTTATCCATAAAGCATTAACGCCCAACTGCTGGAGGTAATCCAGTTTGTTGGTCAGGCCGCGTAAATCGCCG
>NZ_JBQZXC010000171.1:0-5768 GCF_053555815.1 Shigella sp. SIG6
AATTCTTTGGCATTTTTTACCTCGTTACGCGCGTCTGTGGCTTTGCCAACGGATACTTCCGCGTGCGCACGAGTGAACCAGTGCGTGGCAACGTCTTCCTCCACAACATGACGGCCTTTAACAAACTCGCGCCGAGAACCGTCGGGAAGCGTGAGCACAAACGGGGTATGTACGTGTATTACTGCATCATTTTTTGCCATCGGGTCATCCTTAATGGCCCCGCCAGGGGGCCATGTGGCTGTTAAATGCCATCAACGTACGAAATGGTTTCTTTGTACACTGGCTCGACTGCACCCAGCTTGCCGTAGTAAGTGACGATCTGATACAGACCGCGATACTGCACCGGCACGCTCTGAAGCGGAACCAGCGGGTAGCGGACGTATTTTTTATCGTTGGTGTACGCAACCATACGATCCTTATTCCCCACACCACGGCCTTTCAGCCATTTAACCGCGCGGATATTCAGCGGAACACCGTTCTGGTGATAGCTGATGGTGTTGGTCTGAAGGTACGTCAACAGGGACTGGTTACCTGCAGATGAAACGATGATGCTGGACAACAGAGCAAACTGCTCAGGCGGGATCAGCAAATCACGCGGAACCACAGAGTAACCAGAAGCGGCCCACGCATCAGACAGCACCTGGTTAATGCTTGCGCGGATTTCGTCCGGTGTTGAGGTTGCCCACGTTTTGGCAGCGTTGTTGACAGGCACGCCGTCCAGGGTAACAAGGCCTTTCAGGTTTAATGCGGAATCGCCAACATATACCTGTTCATCGTTATCCATCTGCCATTTCAGTTGCATACCGTCATACTTCTGCGTATCAATCGGGCGGCCGACCTGCTGAGCAGCCTGCAATTCTATGACCGTCCAGCCAAGTTCCATCCCCCACAGGTTCAGCGGGTTACCGGATTTGCCGATATCCACGTTCACGCCAGCAATAGCGGTTGAGTCTTTGCCTACCCAGTTTTTTCCATTCGGATTTGCGCCAGTACCCGCAGCGGCGAAGCTGGTATTCGTCCAGCTGGAAATGTCATCTGCGATGGAGACGTCTTCACGCAGTTGAATATCGCGGCTCCAGGTGTACCCCACCAGTGGCAGGTTCAGCGTCTGGTCGAGTCGCTCCAGCTCCCCGATGAGAAAGGCACCAGAGCTGTCAACGGTTGCCTGATCAAAAGTAATCATTCGTCTGTTCCTTAAATCTTCCAGGAAATTTCTGCATTGCCGTCAGCATCACCGGCACCTGTGAATTCAGCGTTGGTCAGCACCACGTTTTTGCCACTGACTGACGTGGACATGAATCCACCCAGCGGCACTTTGATGGATTCATCAGTGGAGACGACAACGTATACCGGATCGCCTTTTTTGATAGTGCTGGCATCAAAATCAGAACCGAGATTAACGGTCACGTAGCCACGCTTCATGGCGTCGCCCGGGAAGTTCTTGCCTGTTCCCACCTGGCGAACCATGTCCGGCTGCGACGTGGTCGGATAAGGGCGCACGTAGATCCCCTTCACCTTGTCTGCGGTATCACCATCTGCCAGCGGCACGAAAAAACCGTCATCATCGTATTTACCAGCCAGGCCATAGGCAGCGAAGGCGTTATCGGATTTAAGGACCACCGGTTCGACGGTTAAGTCCTGCGGGCGAGAGACAGCCCCGGCAATGCCAACAGGCATCCGGTACAGAAATACATTATTCATTTTTTACCCTTTACGGTTTGCCCAGAATTCAGCGTTTTGTTTGTTCAGGGAAGCGATACTGGTCATGCCCATGTTTAGGCGCTGTGCATCGCCGGTGGTGGCGCGGGTGTTTCTCCCTTTGGCAACCTCAGACACGGCATTAAACGCCATGTCGACCGATTGTTTCGGTAATTTGCGGATATCCGCATCACCGACTATCTGGCGAACCAGCGTTTTGTCAGCAGAAGCCAGAACCTCGCGTTTGAACGCGGTCGGTTTCATCTTACGGCTCAGATCGATACCCGGAACGATAACTTCGGCACGCCAGGCTGAGTCACCAGTAATCGTGGTTTCCTCTTCATCGTCCTCGCCGTCACCGGTCGGATTATCGTCAGGCTTATTATCGTTATCGCCCGTGGCATTTCTTTCCAGCTTAGCCAGCAGGGCTTTCAGTAATGTTTTGAGGTCATCATCACTGTCGCCGGTTGGATCTCCGCCCATCTCTGGTGCTTTGTCCGGTAGTGGTTGCTGCGGGGACAGGTTGATGTTGAGATTAACGCCCTGCGGCAAATCCCCCTCATCTCCTGTAACCGATGCGGGAGCCGACTCCACCAGTTCGTTCATGGTGTCGGCATCTCCTGTCTTGATGGCCGCACGCATGCGGTTCCACCAGTTTTTCTTTTGATTTGCCATTGTGTCTCTGTCTCCAATTGCACAACGATTTCCGGCTCTGCCTTTAGGGACAAGAGCCACATGGTTTCCGGTAATATCGACCTGCTCGGCTTTACCTGGCTCGGTCTGCTCGTACTCCGCGTCATAGCCGCACGACACTTCGCGCAGGCCATCTTCGATAAGCTGAATGGCGCTTTCGTCTTTGACGATAAGGTCAGCCAGCATCAAATCAGACTGCTCACCCGTCCCGCGCCGGACATTCTGGAGGTGCCCGACAGCAAGCTCTTTCCAGTTCTCGGGATTTACCAGCCGCACATTCCCGTTTTCATCTTCAGGATGCAGGATCGTGATGCTCATCCCTTCGAATGAGGCAAGCGTGGCCGGATGGAATACCTGCTCAGGAGAACGCGTGACGACTATTTCACCGAACTTATCGGGTTTCAGTTTTGGCAGGTCATCAGCACCATAGAGCTGCTTACCTGTTCGTCCTATCGGCACGTCTTTGCACAGCAACGAGCCGTCAGCCAGGCGGTATCGGGTTTCCCCGAGCCTGGTCTCAAAAAAGTATTTCATGGGTTATGCTGCCCTTTTCATTGCGAATGGAACGCGAACAAACACGATCTCTTTATAGCAGCGGCAGTTTGGCAGCTCGCCCGCGTGGCCGGTCATGCCGTCCAAAGTTGGAGGTGAATCCCAGCGGACGAATTTACCTTTCATGTGATCGTGGGAATCTCGGACATCGCCATCATCGGCTGTACGCCAAATATAACCATCCGAGCCAATAGCTATCGCTCGGGCCATATCCAGCGCGCCCGTTGCTCTTCCCAGTTCCGTTCGGGCAATCAGATCGGCCCTAGACTTAGCAACATCGCCGGTAGATGCAATCTCTTTAGCAAACTGCTCCGCCCGACCACCGGTGACAACAGCCTCTATCGCTTTGTTCTGGATGTCGTACACCCTGTCTGCGGCCTCGAGAGGCAGAGATTTGATGTACTTGACCTGTTCGGCGATGATGGATTGCATCACCTGGCCCACAGGAGCGCTTTCCACAAGATTGCGGAGCTCGCGACTGATGTTCTTGCTGTGTTGCCGCCAAACTTTCTCGTTCTGCCGGGTTAGGTCCGCAGTAAAGTTTTCCGCGACCTTTGTCGCCCAGGGGGTGATGATTTCACTGTAACGCTCCAGCGCCGCAATAATTTCCGTGATACTGTCATTTGAACCATCGTAGCGACCATTTACGATGTCTCCGACCGCCCTCGCTATCCTGCGTAGGCTGGTTCGATACCGGATTTCCGCCTGACGGCTCCTGCGGTTCGTCATCAGGTTCGCCGATGCCGGGCGGCGCTTCATCTTCGGCATTCTCGATGTCCTCGTCGGTAATGGATGCCCCGATGCCGGTTACGTCAGAATTTTCTCGCAAATCAGTCATAGCGGCTTTCAGTGTCATCAGACCATCACCCAGCGCCGTACTGATTGCGTTGGTGGTGTTTAACGCCACCGTTGAGCGATCGACATCAGACATTTGCCAGAGCGGGTTAAACTCAAACGTGAAATCGTCCGGCAGCGGCTTGCCAAGTTCCGAACGATGCATGATGTCCAGTATCCGCCGCACCGGAAGACGTAAACGCCTCTCCTGCAACGAACTGATGCGATCGTAATAGTTGGCAAGGTCTGCATCACCGGTAGAAAATCCTTTCGGGGACTGTCCGAACAACCGCACCAGTGGGATACCAACAGCGCCACTAATCTGTTCTGCAAACTGCGAAAGGATGTCATCCAGACCACTGAAGCTGTACTGATGGGTTTCAAACTTATCCCGCGAGTCCATGAGCGTCATGCCTTCATTACTCTGGAACTGTCGAATCAGGTCGATATTCTTCAGCAACGCTTCATACGCAGGACCACCAAGTGCGATAAGCTCGCGTAGCTTCTCCACGCTGTAGGTACGCAAATGCGCCTTGTAGACCAGCTGCGCCGCGCCGACAGTAGCGCTGTCGAACGCGGTAAGACGATCCCAGATACGCTCTACAACCGACATTCCCCATTCGTTCTCGGTCATCTTCTGCTGAAATGGCAACGTGACGCCATCAAAGCGAATCAGGCGACTGTGATGAATGCGCCAGGCAGGAATTCCCGTTGCTGTGGTCACCACATCGTAAAACTCAGGTTTACCCAGGTCCGGCCCCATATCTTTAATGCGGCGGGTCAGTGCCGGGTCGACCATCCAGCGGTCGAGCGGGAGAATCCCCTTAAACTTGCCCTTACCGATGGTTTCGGGTCGCAGCGGGGTCATTGGTGCCTGCCCCTCAATCATGATGAAACCCACCGCGCCGCCGTAGAGGCGCGACCATTTCAGCACGTCATTCAGCGCATCCCAGATTTGCAACTCATCCAGTTGTGATTCGAGAATGCCACGATCTTTTGCATCAATTTCCGAAGTGATGCGAATGCCTTTGCGGGTCATATCATCCGGGATAGCATCGACTGCTTCGCCGATGATCCAGGATGAACGATAGGACCATTCCACCAGCATGCGGTTACGACTGGTGAAATTAGCCCGGCAGGTGGATGCTGAGTGCTGGTTAGGTGTCTGCATCCCTACGCGGGCAATAAAATTCTCATAACCATCAGCTGTGGCCTGCACAGTTCGCCGCAGGGCTTGTTTGTTTCGTGCCATCAGGCCTGTCTCCCCAGCTGTTCCCAGATATCCAGCGATGTATCGATTGGCGCGAAGGCCATAATGAATGCATCAGCAACGTTTGGTGACGGTATCTCGCGTTTTGCGAGGTCTTTTTTACTTTCGACCATCACACGTCCGTTACGGTCGAAATCACGATGAGGTGTTGTCAGTTCCAGTTTCAGCTTTTCAAGCAACGGACAACGAGAATCTATGCTGATCAGCTCATCCACAGGATACTGTTCTCCGTTGTTAATGGCGTTAAACGTATTTCTGAAACGGTCAGCCACCAGCCACCATGCCTGAGCCTTAAGATTTGCGAAAAAGTCTTTGTTGGGGATGCCGTTGTACTCGTCATCTGGCTCATGCACACCAGCACCGGCGTTAAACCTCTGGTAATTCACACGTCGCGCGTATGCGTTCTCGCTCTTCCGGTCAGCGTTAATTTCAGAGAATTTAGCACCGGCAGACGCACCAACACCGATAGAGTCGTAAACAATATCTGCTTCACGCTCCAGCGCCGCCTGATAAGTACGCTGGCAGCTCTTCAGTAATTCATCTTCTTTGGCCTTCCATTCGTCGGCCCAGAAAACAACGGATCCGTGACGGTAAACGTTAGCGCACTTATCTGTACCACTGTCAGCCACGTCAAAGCCAATACGCTTTCTTCCACTGGGTTCGAAATTTAACGTTTTGTGCGCATCCACTGCGGCTTCTATCCAAGACAGTTTGATGATTG
>NZ_JBQZXC010000172.1:0-5711 GCF_053555815.1 Shigella sp. SIG6
TTTATAGATTCTGAATTCTCACCTGTCGGCTGTTTTCTCCTCATCTCATGTGACATATTCCCATACTTTACTCAAGGAAGATTGTCATGAAAGCACCTGTTTCATTAACCTCATTTCGCCCACAAAAATCTCTTGCTATCGCCATTGGCGTGCTTGCCGTGGTTGTGCTGCCATTTCTCTCGTATTACACCGTTAATGAAGGTGAACGCGGCATTTTGCTGCGCTACGGAAAAATCGTAAAAGTTGCCGAGCCGGGGCTGGGTTTTAAGATCCCTTTTATGGAAAGCGTGGAGAAAATTTCCACGCGTAATCAGGCTGTGGTCTATCAGGGATTACAGGCCTACAGCCGCGACCAGCAACCGGCACAAATGACAGTATCAGTCAGCTTCCACATTAAACCTTCAGAAGCAGGCGCGGTTTATACCACCTACAACACTATTGAAGCATTAAAAGATCGTCTAATTGTCCGTCAGTTGCCAACTCAGCTGGAGAACATTTTCGGCCAATATACCGCCATCAGCGCCGTACAGGATCGTACAAAATTGGTTCAGGATCTGCAAAATGCCATGCGCAAAGCCGTTGTTGGGCCAGTGGTAATTGACGGGGTCCAGATTGAAAATATTGATTTTTCTGACGCTTATGAAAAGTCGATTGAAGACCGAATGAAAGCAGAAGTCGCCATTGCCACGCGTAAGCAAAATCTGGAAACAGAGAAAATCCAGGCGCAAATAGCGGTAACTCAGGCCCAGGCAGAAGCAGACAGTAAACTGGCGGCAGCCAAAGCAGAAGCGGAAACTATTCGCGTAAGAGGCGCGGCAGAGGCTGAAACTATTCGTTTAAAAAGTGCGGCTGAAGCAGAAGCAATCCGCCTGCGCGGTGAAGCTCTGCGGGATAATCCCGGACTTGTAGCCCTCACCACTGCCGAACGTTGGGACGGTAAACTGCCCGATACCATGATCCCCGGCAGCACAGTTCCGTTTATCTCTACTAAGTAAAAAAAGGGCCGCTTTCGCGGCCCTTCTCACAAAACGTCTTACTGATTACAGCAGCGCTTTTGCTTTCGCAACAACGTTATCAACAGTGAAGCCGAACTCTTCAAACAGCAGCTCTGCCGGAGCAGATTCACCGAAGGTGGTCATGCCGACGATAGCGCCGTTCAGGCCAACATACTTGTACCAGTAGTCAGCAATACCCGCTTCTACCGCAACGCGTGCAGTAACCGCTTTCGGCAGTACGGATTCACGGTAAGCCGCATCCTGCTTGTCAAATGCGTCGGTAGACGGCATGGACACCACGCGCGCTTTCACGCCTTCGGCAGTCAGTTTTTCGTAGGCAGCAACCGCCAGTTCAACTTCAGAACCGGTGGCGATGAAGATCAGTTCCGGCTGACCAGCACAGTCTTTCAGCACATAACCACCGCGCGCGATGTTTGCCAGCTGCTCTTCAGTACGTTCCTGCTGCGCCAGGTTCTGACGGGAGAGGATAAGCGCAGTCGGGCCGTCCTGACGCTCAACGCCGTATTTCCACGCGACCGCGGATTCAACCTGGTCACACGGACGCCATGTAGACATGTTCGGGGTCACGCGCAGAGAAGCGACCTGCTCTACCGGCTGGTGAGTCGGGCCATCTTCGCCCAGACCGATGGAGTCGTGGGTGTAAACCATCACCTGGCGCTGTTTCATCAGCGCAGCCATACGTACGGCGTTACGTGCGTATTCCACGAACATCAGGAAGGTGGAGGTGTACGGCAGGAAGCCACCGTGCAGGGAGATACCGTTAGCAATCGCGGTCATACCGAACTCGCGAACACCGTAGTGGATGTAGTTACCTGCAGCATCTTCGTTGATTGCTTTAGAACCAGACCACAGGGTCAGGTTAGACGGTGCCAGGTCAGCAGAGCCGCCGAGGAATTCAGGCAACAGCGGGCCGAACGCTTCGATAGCATTCTGCGACGCTTTACGGCTGGCGATTTTCGCCGGATTAGCCTGCAGTTTAGCGATAAACTCTTTCGCTTTGGCGTCGAAGTCAGACGGCATTTCGCCTTTCATACGGCGGGTAAATTCAGCCGCTTCCTGCGGATAAGCTTTCGCGTAAGCCGCAAACTTCTCATTCCATGCAGATTCTTTCGCCTGGCCTGCTTCTTTCGCATCCCACTGAGCATAGATTTCAGACGGGATTTCGAACGGTGCATATTTCCAGCCCAGCTGTTCGCGGGTCAGGGCAATTTCAGCGTCGCCCAGCGGCGCACCGTGGGAGTCGTGAGTACCGGCTTTGTTCGGGGAACCGAAACCGATGATGGTTTTGCACATCAGCAGGGACGGTTTGTCAGTCTCTGCGCGCGCTTCTTCAACTGCGCGTTTGATGGATGCCGCGTCATGACCGTCGATGTCGCGAATAACGTGCCAGCCGTAAGCTTCGAAACGCATTGCTGTGTCGTCGGTGAACCAGCCTTCAACGTGACCATCGATAGAAATACCGTTGTCATCGTAGAACGCAATCAGTTTACCCAGCTTCAGCGTACCCGCCAGAGAGCAAACTTCGTGGGAGATGCCTTCCATCATGCAGCCGTCGCCCATGAAGGCGTAGGTGTAGTGGTCGACAATGTCGTGGCCCGGACGGTTAAACTGCGCCGCCAGCGTTTTTTCTGCAATCGCCATACCGACTGCGTTGGCAATACCCTGACCCAGCGGACCGGTGGTGGTTTCCACACCAGCGGTATAACCTACTTCCGGGTGGCCCGGAGTTTTAGAGTGCAGCTGACGGAAGTTTTTCAGTTCTTCCATCGGCAGATCGTAACCGGTGAGGTGCAGCAGGCTGTAGATCAGCATGGAGCCGTGGCCGTTGGACAGCACGAAGCGGTCACGGTCAGCCCAGGACGGATTCTGCGGGTTGTGTTTCAGGAAATCACGCCACAGGACTTCGGCAATGTCAGCCATACCCATAGGGGCACCCGGGTGACCGGATTTGGCTTTCTGTACTGCGTCCATGCTCAGCGCACGAATAGCATTGGCAAGCTCTTTACGTGAGGACATTTTGACTCCAGATCGGATGATGAAGGGCACGCCCTTAACGACTTGACGACAGCGCGTTTTGGGCTACGCCGGAAAATTTGCCAACAATTTACCGCAAGCCGCGCGTCATGTACATGGAACATCCTTTTGCCGCTTCAGAAATCTCTGGATCATGCTCGCATGTTGCGCAATCTGCTCGCCCGTCCGCTGCGCTTTTCCTTATACTGAGACTGAGCGTCGATTCACCTGCAAACGGCGCATTTTTAGAATAATCCTGACCTTGTGCGGAAGAGAAAACATGAAAATTCGCGCCTTATTGGTAGCAATGAGCGTGGCAACGGTACTGACCGGTTGCCAGAATATGGACTCCAACGGACTGCTCTCATCAGGAGCGGAAGCTTTTCAGGCTTACAGTTTGAGTGATGCGCAGGTGAAAACCCTGAGCGATCAGGCATGTCAGGAGATGGACAGCAAGGCGACGATTGTGCCAGCCAATAGCGAATACGCTAAACGTCTGACAACTATTGCCAATGCGCTAGGCAACAATATCAACGGTCAGCCGGTGAATTACAAAGTGTATATGGCGAAGGATGTGAACGCCTTTGCAATGGCTAACGGCTGTATCCGCGTCTATAGCGGGCTGATGGATATGATGACAGATAACGAAGTCGAAGCGGTGATCGGTCACGAGATGGGGCACGTGGCGTTAGGCCATGTGAAGAAAGGGATGCAGGTGGCGCTTGGTACAAATGCCGTGCGAGTAGCTGCGGCCTCTGCGGGCGGGATTGTCGGCAGTTTATCTCAATCACAACTTGGTGATCTGGGCGAGAAATTAGTCAATTCGCAATTCTCCCAGCGCCAGGAAGCAGAAGCCGATGATTATTCTTACGATCTTCTGCGCCAACGCGGCATCAGCCCGGCAGGTCTTGCCACCAGCTTTGAAAAACTGGCGAAGCTGGAAGAAGGCCGTCAAAGCTCAATGTTTGACGACCATCCTGCATCCGCCGAACGTGCCCAGCATATTCGCGATCGCATCAGCGCGGATGGGATTAAGTAAAGCCTGGTGGTGTCGAACGTAGGTCAGATAAGGCGTTCACGCCGCATCTGACATGAATGGCACATTTGTTACCTTGTGCGCATTGCCGGATGCGATGCTGGCGCATCTTATCCGGCCTACGGGGGCCGAACGTAGGTCGGATAAGGCGTTCACGCCGCATCCGACATTAATGGCACGTTTTACCCGTGCGCATCGCATCTGGTGCTTACTCGCCCTTTTTCGCCGCCTGAATATACAGCATCTCCAGCGCCAGCGTCGCCGCAGCCAGAGCGGTGATTTCCGACTGATCGTATGCCGGAGCCACTTCCACTACGTCCATCCCAACGATGTTGAGATCTTTCAGGCCGCGTACCAGTTTAATGGCGCGATCGGAGGTCAGGCCGCCAATCACTGGCGTACCGGTTCCCGGCGCGAAAGCAGGATCCAGGCAGTCGATATCAAAAGTCAGGTAAACCGGCATATCACCCACAATCTGTTTCACCTGGGCGATAACGTCATCCACGCAGCGATCGTTCACCTGGCAGGCGTCCAGCACGGTAAAGCCGTTGTCTTTATCAAACTCGGTACGAATACCAATCTGCACGGAATGATTCGGGTCGATCAGACCTTCTTTCGGCGCGGTATAGAACATAGTGCCGTGGTCAAATTCACAACCGTTCGCATAGGTATCGGTGTGGGCGTCAAAGTGTACCAGCGCCATTTTGCCGAAATGCTTCGCATGAGCACGCAGCAGCGGCAGCGTAACAAAGTGGTCACCACCGAAGGAGAGCATACGCTTACCGGCAGCCAGCAGCTTCTCGGCGTGCGCCTGCAGCTTTTCGCTCATCTCTCGGGCATCGCCAAAGGCATATACCAGATCGCCGCAGTCCACGACGTTCAGACGCTCACGCATGTCGAAATTCCACGGGAAGCGGTTGTGTTCCCAGGCCAGATTCGTCGAAACCTGACGGATCGCTGCCGGACCGTGGCGACCACCCGCACGACCAGAAGTGGCCATATCGAACGGCACGCCAGTAATCACCCAGTCTGCATCGCTGTCATACGGCTGGAAGTTCATCGGCAGGCGTAAAAAACCAAAGGCATTGGAAACCAGTGAGTTATCGTATTGATGACCTAAGGTGCTCATGGATGGACTCCTATTACAAAGTCGATATAAAAAAACCCTTCCGCGTCGTTAGGCCCGACGAGGAAGGGTTGGATTTGCGAAACACAAGTTTGTGCTAATTATCGCCTTAAATGGGCGAGGCATCAAGCGAGGTTGCTATTTCCGACACGGTGGCGGCGCATAGCCATTGTTATCTGCCGGAAAGGCTTGTCCAGAGCACGGCGGCAGCGCGTTTTGCGCCGGGCCTTGTAATTCAAAGGCGGCAAAGCCGATTACCCCGGTATTACGCACATCGCCTTGCGCCGAATTGGCTGCGTAGGAATCAGCAACGTTGGCGAACTGAAAAGCCGCTTCAGTATGTTTATCTTTGCGGAATCCTTTAATCACTAACGAATCTCCGGCATTCACAATATAGCCGTTGTTATTCAGCGAACCTTGCTTGCCGTTCAGCACATCCAGGCCATCAACCGTAGCAACGATCTCGTAGTTGGTGTTACGACTGTAATTACGGACATATAATTGATAATTCATTCCGACT
>NZ_JBQZXC010000173.1:0-5671 GCF_053555815.1 Shigella sp. SIG6
ACAATGACCGGACTATAGCCTGGATTAAGACGCGGAAACATCATTTTCTCTGATGAATGAAAACAAAAAAGCACTGCCTAAGCAGTGCTTTCAGTTAACTCGTCAGGATAGCCAAGGGATTGCATCCAAACGGTTTATTAGCTGCGGCTGAGAACCCGGCGTGCTTCGTTGTAACGCTTCTTCCAGTATGGTTCATTCATGCTGGAAATAATAACACCACTGCTGGTGGAAGCATGGACAAACTGATTGTTGCCGATATAAATACCGACATGGCGTCCCGTTGAACCGGCACGGAACAGAACTAAATCACCCGTACGCAAATTACTGCGGGAAACAGATTTACCCATTTCCTGCTGTTCGTAAGTCGAACGCGGAAGTTCTAAGCCAAATTGCTCACGGAATGTACGCTGTACGAAACCAGAACAATCGATACCTTTTTTAGTGCTGCCGCCCAGACGATAACGTACGCCTTTCCAGTCAGCATACTGATCCATAATTCGCGATTTTACGTCGACATTACGAACCAAGTTTTCAAATTCATCCTGAGAAGCTTGCAGTGATGATGTTTCACTACCCACTGCACGTGTCTCAGGATGCATATTCTTTGCGGTGTTATTTGCACTACATGCAGAAAGCAGAACCGCTACTGCAATCGCGGGAATCCCGCGCAAGATATATCTCAAAATCGGTTGAGATTTGACCATGTTGTTTGTTTTCCCTTGAAGTCCTTAACGACAAATATCGTTATAAAAAAATGCCAAGCGACACGAGACTAATTACCTGGGCATGTTGAAACAATTCCTTAAGGCCAAATCTGTGGACTAACGCACAAAATTATATGCTGTGAGGATAATCTACCGCCGAGGCAAAACGAGTTCGAGATTACCCGATTGGTGCGGTCTTGGCGAGCGGTTTTACATGATTTTTTATAAGAAAAAGTGATACAGAAAGTTAATAAGCGGGGTTGGTCAATTAAAGTACAATTGAGTGAAACGCATGCAATCCATTCATTTACTTAGAGAATGATTTTTGCGTTCGATAGATGAAAGCACGGTGCGCATCATCAGGATTATCCTCACTATAAAAATAACCCTGATGATGTTAATTACTGTGAGTTATTTGTTTTGGAAATGTTTGTTTTTTCCTGGTAGTGATTTGTCAAAAAAGGTGATTAATCGATCACTTAATGGCGTCAGCAACACCCAGGGCAAACCGATCAATATCACGGTCATCGAACCGACAATGATGTCAGTAAACCAGTGTGCGCCAATCATTACTCTGGGAAATGCAAAAACCACAAAAATAATAAGGGCGATAAGGCCTGCAACTTTGCCGAAATAACGCCACATGAATGCCGAAAAAATAAGCAGCATCATGCCGTGATCGCCGGGAAAGCTATCTCGTGAGGCATCTTTCGTGGGAACAGAGAGCAGTTCGCTGACGCGGTTAATATCGGTAAAAGTCAATGTTGGGCTGGCCCGTTTTACAGGAATTAATGCCTGACCCAGCTGGTTTAATACCACTGCAGTTAATAGCATGACCAGACCCATAATCACGATACGTCGTCTGCCAGGGGCGTTTTCTTTCAGCCAGAAACTCAGCATCAACATACCCATCGCCAGCAGTGAACAACCGTCGAAGGCGCGATTGTTAGTCAATGCAACCAGCCATAAAAAGGCCTTACTTTCGACCAGTTTCTGATTAAAGAAATAAAAAATATCCGCATCAATCGGCAACCAGAATCCATGATTAACGGGAATATACCAGGAAAGAAACAGCGCGGGGCCGACAATATTCAACAACACTATTTGCGGCAAATTTTTAATCATATTTTCTCTAATTATCTTACTGAAAAACGCAGGCAACCTTACGCGGTAGTCGCTAAACGAAGCTTCAACAGCGCGCTCTGCAAGGCATTCCAGTCAGCTTCGCTGCTGGAAATCAGCTCAATACGGCTGTCCGGTGGCGCAACGTTTTGCGTTTCAATGTGCAGGTCATCGCCCTGACGGTTGATTCGTACCAGCCCTTCGGGAATACGCAGCACGCCTTTGACGCGTTCCACCGGTGCAAGTCGCGCCCATTCCAGAATGCCAATGGTGTCGAATACCGTATCAGCGTCGAATATCCAGCCGCAGGCCTGATATCCTTGCCCGCTGTTCAGACTGCGACGCCAGCGTTGATGCTCTGGCAGGCTTAACGCTGCTAACCCTTTTTTCACGACATGCTGATGAGAATGCGCGGCGCTGGCGGGCAACTCGGCTAAATTGCGACGCGGCAAATCCAGAAGATGACCGTCAACTTTCCCATGCTCACTGTGAATTAATTGTCGATCGCCACCATTTTGCTGCCACCAACGCTGTAGCGCTTGCTCACTTTCGGGCGTCGCACGGTCGGATTTATTGGCGACAATGATGTCTGCGGCAGCCAGCTGGTCACGGAAGTTTTCATTGCTGGCGCTTTTTTCGTCCAGCAGCAGGCGTGGATCGAGAATGCACAAGGTGGCGCGCAGATCTATCCACGGTTCATAGACTGGTGCGGTTAACAGATCGAGGATCTGTTTCGGATGGCCCAGCCCGGTCGGCTCTATCAACAAGCGGTCTGGTTTTCCCTGACGCAGTAAGGTATTCAACCCTACCTGCATGGGTAAACCATTAACGCAGCACATGCAGCCGCCGGGGATCTCTTTCAGCAATGCGCCGCTATCGGCGAGCAAAGCACCATCAATTCCGACTTCCCCAAATTCATTAACCAGTACCGCCCATTTTTCGTTGGGATCTTTATGGGCTAACAGATGAAGAATCGACGTGGTTTTCCCGCTGCCGAGAAAACCGGTGATGAGGTTGGTCCTGGCCACAACGGCTCCGCAATACTCTGGTAAGTTAACTGAGCGTTAATCCTGGCTAAAAAAGGCAGAAAAGAGAAGGGGAGAGCGGACGAAGGTGAGCTTCATCCGCTTTAACCGCAGAAATCGTTAAATTTTGAGGGTGTTTAATAGCGCCTGATGTGCGCCGAATTGTACGATTTGTTGCCAGGCTTGTTCGATGGCCTGCACAAAATGCGGGTTATCTGGCAGATCATCACCGAAAACTTCACGCAGGGAAAGCAGGGCGGTTACGCGTTGTTCACTGCTGCTGCCCGCAACAAGTTCGCGAATTTTATCGCTAAGCGGATCGCGAACATCAATGGCATTTCCGGCATCATCAACGCCGCTGACGTAACGCATCCAGCCAGCAACGCCTAATGCCAGCAACGACCAGTCCGTTTCACGCCCCAGATGTATGCGAATACCTGCCAGCATACGTTGCGGTAATTTCTGGCTGCCATCCATCGCGATTTGCCAGGTCTTATGTTTCAGCGACGGATTAGCAAAACGTGCAATTAACTTATCCGCATATTGTGTTAAATCGACATCTTTAATTTGCAGTGTCGGCGCTTGCTCATCCAGCATTAATGTTCTGGCAGCATAGCGAAATACGCGATCCTGCATGCAATCACTGATATAGGCGAATCCTGAGAGGTAACCCAGATAAGCGAGAAAAGAGTGGCTGCCATTAAGCATACGCAGTTTCATCTCTTCCCATGGCAGGACATCATTCACCATTTGTACACCTGCGACTTCCCAGGCAGGACGCCCAGCGATGAAGTTATCTTCAACCACCCACTGGATAAACGGTTCGCAGCTAATCGCGCAGGGATCATTTACCCCCAGATGCTGGCTGATTTCTGCCAGTGATTCGTCGGTTGCAGCCGGAACAATGCGGTCGACCATGGTTCCCGGAAAACTGACGTGTTCTTTTATCCACCCGGCGAGTTCTGGCGAACGTTTTTCTGCCATTCTCAGCACCGCGTTTTTCACCACATGGCCATTGTCGGGAATATTGTCGCAGGAGAGCACGGTAAACGGTGTAAGGCCGCGCTCACGGCGGCGTTTCAGTGCTTCGACGAGAATACCCGGTGCGGAGTGAGGTTCTTCAGGGTTTTGTAGATCGTGAATAATCCGCGGATTACTGGTGTCGAGTGCACCAGTGGCCGGGTCAATACAATAGCCTTTTTCGGTAATCGTCAGGGAAACAATTGCCACCTGTGGCTCGCAAAATTTCTCAATAATTGCCGCTAAGGAATCCAGTTTTGCATTAAGGCATTCGTGAACGGCACCGACAATTATCACCTGATTGCCGTCCGCACCTTGCTCCAGCACTGTATATAAATGGTTCTGTGCGCGGAGCTGGCTCATCAGTTGATCACCGCTGAACAAGCTGATTTCACAGATCCCCCAGTCGCCGCCCTGGGCATTCAGCACACGATCGGTCAGTAACGCCTGATGAGCGCGGTGAAAGGCGCCAAAGCCAAAATGAACGATACGTGATTGCAACTGCTGGCGATCGTAGCGTGGAGCGTGTACATGATGCGGGAGCGTAACGGAGGCAATTGTCTTCATAGGAGTCACGTCTTAGTAACGATAAATTAACAATGACAGTGTAAAGTTATATGACAGCAATTGAAATTGGTCTGGATTGTTAATGCGATGAAGTGTAAGGGCGATCAATCAACGAGTGAAAATTGAGGGCGTAAGGTGTTCAGGAAGCGCAAAATAGAAGATTGGTATAATAAATTAAAAAAGGGACAGCCTGAGCTATCCCTTTTCTGCATGCGGCTGAAGTTAGTCAGCACGCCCCATATAACGGCGTTCTTCGATATGGATACGAATTTTTTCGCCCGGGCTTAAGTATTCTGGTACCTGAATCACCAGACCAGTGCTCAATGTCGCCGGTTTGTTACGGGCGCTGGCAGATGCCCCTTTGATGCCTGGTGCGGTTTCAACGATTTCCAGATCAACGGTCTGCGGCAGCTCAAGCGCCAGCAGTTGACCGTCCCAGGTCAGCACCTGCATGTCCGGCATGCCGCCCTCTGGCATAAACAGCAACTCTTCTTCAATCTGATCTTTGGTGAAGGTATACGGGGTATAGTCTTCTTTATCCATAAAGACATATTCGTTGCCATCGACATAGGAGAAGTCAACGTAACGGCGGGTCAGCGTCACGGTGTCAACGATATCATCACCTTTGAAACGCTCTTCTACTTTCAGCCCGGTACGGACATCAGAAAAACGCATTTTGTACAGCGTAGCGGCACCGCGGGCAGTGGGCGACTGAATATCAATATCCTTAGCCAGCAGCAGTTTGCCGTTGTAATTCAGTACCATACCTTTTTTAATTTCGTTCGCTCTTGGCATCGAAAAATTCCTGTAGTCGAAAATGTCAAAAATATCGCGACAAAGTACTCGCGACGGGCCTTTCGGGCAAGTGGTATTCGCACTTTTGCTGGTGCAAAAAAGGTGGTACTGTGCGCGCTCATCAATCCGGTGGTTAACCTTAAGAGAACAACGTATGGAATGCCGTCCGGGTTGCGGGGCGTGTTGCACTGCCCCTTCAATTTCCAGCCCTATTCCCGGTATGCCAGATGGCAAGCCCGCCAATACGCCCTGCATTCAGCTTGATGAACAGCAACGCTGTAAAATTTTCACCTCGCCACTGCGACCGAAAGTCTGTGCAGGCTTACAAGCCAGCGCTGACAATGTGCGGTAACTCGCGTCAGCAGGCCATGACCTGGCTTATCGATCTGGAAATGCTGACCGCGCCTTAAACATCTTTAATCCGCAGTAAGCAAAACA
>NZ_JBQZXC010000174.1:0-5586 GCF_053555815.1 Shigella sp. SIG6
GGAGCTGAAGGAAGAGCTGAATAGTCTGAAGGATTTGAATTCGGTTAGGAATTTTATCGTGGAATAACAGAAGCTGCGGCACGTCGTATGCAGGAACGTGCCGCGGTTGGCTGGTAAACTTTCGATAGTGCGAGTATTGAATGATTTCTAGGCGTTATCGATTTTACGTATTTTTTGCATGATAGAATTCGTACCTCCTCCCAACGACCTTCCATGGCTTTCCGGACTTCTGTAGGCTGGCGGACGATGCTGTCCTCGGATGTTGTGCTAATTGGGTGATAACAGATCCTGTGTATGGGCGTTTCCCTTTGTGCGTGCGTTGATGCTGGTAACGGTAAACGTCATGATGAACACGACCGCGAATAAGACGATAATCGTCGGAGCTGGTGCGCTGTCGATAAAAAAGGACAGCCAGACACCAGTCATTGACACTATTACCGATATGCCAGTCGCCAGTAGGAGCGCAATATGAAAGCGTTGTGTCAGGAGTACTGCAATGGCGCCAGGCGCAATGAGCAGAGAAATAGAGAGAATGATACCTACTGCTTTCAGCGTCGCCACAATGGTCAGGGAAACCATGCACAGCAGCCCATAATGCAGCCATCTCGTATGCAAACCGCTTACCTGCGCCTGTTGATAATCAAAGCTGAACAGCAAAAAATCCCGCCATTTTACGCTAATAACAAGTGTAACCAGCCCGGCAATAATCACCGTCTGGATTATATCGCCGATGGTTATCCCGAGCATGTCGCCGAAAAGAATATGGTCAAGATGTACGTCTGGTTTAATTGCAATATACAAGATCAGACCTGCGGCAAACATGCCAGAAAAAACAATCCCCATAACTGTATCTTGCTTGATTCGGCTGTTGTCTTTCAGGTATCCCGTCGCCACCGCGCAGAATACTCCGGCGACGAATGCCCCTGTAGCCAGAGGTAACCCCAGAATCCAGGTAAGCACGATGCCAGGAAAAACCGCATGACTCATCGCGTCACCCATCAGTGCCCAACCTTTCAGGACCAGAAAGACTGACAGCAGCGCACAGGGTATGGAAACTACCAGTGAAATCAGCAGTGCGTGACTCATAAAGGTGAACTGCAGTGGCTCCAGTAATAATGCCATCATGAGCGATCCTCCAGCGCTTTATGCGCACGCCGACGATTTGCCAAAAGTCCATGGGTGGGCGCAAATACAAATGCTAAAAGAAACAGCAGTGTCTGCGCCACCACGATGATTCCACCTGTCGCGCCGTCCAGAAAGTAACTGACCCACGCGCCGAGGAAACTGGTTACACTGCCAATAGTTACAGCAATTATGAGCAGGCGGGGAAAACGATCGGTTAACAACCATGCTGTTGCACCGGGAGTCACCACCAGACAGATCACCAGAAAGGCACCAACCGTTTGCAGCGCCGCAACGGTCGAAACCGACAGCAGGGTGAAGAAGAGGATTTTTAATCTGCCCGGATGTAATCCAATAGCACGGGCGTGATTCTCGTCGAAAAAGGTCACCATAAGATCTTTCCATTTGAAAAAAAGCACGATGATCGAGAGAATGCCAATGATAGTGAGTTGCAGGATATCCGCCGGATCGATTGCCAGAATATTGCCCAGGACGATGGTCTGAATGTTCACGGATGTCGGGTTCAATGACACCATAAACAGCCCCAGGCCAAAAAAGGACGAGAAGATCAGGCCGATGATGGCATCTTCTTTTAAGCGGGTGCGTTGGTTAAGAAACAGCATGCTGCCCGCTGCCAGTCCGCCGGAAAAGAAGGCTCCCAGAGAAAACGGAAGCCCCAGCATATATGCCCCCGCAACACCCGGGACAATAGAGTGCGACAGCGCATCGCCAATCAGCGACCAGCCTTTTAGCATCAGATAGCATGACAGGAAAGCGCAGAGACCGCCGACCATTGCCGAGACCCACATCGCATTGAGCATATATTCATAGCTGAAGGGTTCCAGTAGCACGTTCATCTTGCTTCCCTCTGCACCGCTGACGGTCGATGTGCCACAAAAGGGCGTTCATCGTCAGTAATAATGCTTTCTTCCGAGCCGTTAAGTGTGACATGGCGCAGTACGCCGCTAAAAGCCAGCTCCAGGTTCTCGGCTGTAAAAGTGGTGTCTGTCGGCCCGCTTGCCAGGACGGTGCCTTTGACCATGACCGTATAATCGCAAAATGTCGTGACTGAGCCGAGATTGTGCGTTGAGACAAGCATCGTTTTGCCTTCCGCGCGTAACTCCCTCAACAGGCTGATGATTTTCGCTTCGGTTTTCACATCAACGCCGGTAAAAGGTTCATCCAGCAGGATCACATCACCCTGCTGTGCAATCGCTCTCGCCAGAAAGACGCGTTTCTTTTGTCCACCGGAAAGCTCGCCGATTTGACGATGGCGAAAATCCACCATATCGACACGTTCCAGCGCATCGGTGACAATCTGACGATCCCTCTTTTTGGCTATACGCAACATACCCATATGCCCATAGCGGCCCATCATCACCACATCTTCCACCAGTACAGGAAATGACCAGTCAACCTCTTCTGACTGAGGGACGTAGGCAACCAGGTTTTTCTGTAGCGCCTGTCGCGTGGGAATACCCAGAACAGATATCTTTCCGCTGGTCAGACGCACAAATCCCATAATCGCTTTAAACAACGTCGATTTTCCGGAACCGTTTACCCCAACCAGAGCGGCAATAGATCCACTTGGTACTGTGAAGGATGCATCGCGCAGTGCTGTGTGCCCGTTACGCCAGGTGACAGTAACATCATTAACGACAATGCCTGCAGATTGCATCATTATTTCTCCCTTTTCCCGGCTTTAATTCCCTGTACCAGCGTACTGGTAGTAACCTTAAGAAGGTCGATATACGTAGGTACCGGGCCGTTTTCTGTGCTCAGGGAATCGACATAGAGCACACCGCCGTAGTGTGCGCCGGTTTCACGCGCAACCTGACGCGCTGGTTTATCGGAAATCGTACTCTCGCTAAAGACTGCCGGGATATGATTTTTCTTAACTATATCAACAACCTTACGTACCTGCTGCGGTGTTCCTTGTTGATCGGCATTAATCGGCCACAGATAAAGCTCTTTTAGCCCCAAATCGCGTGCGAGATAAGAAAAAGCCCCTTCACTGGTGACCATCCATCGCTGATTCTCAGGGAGTTCCGTAATCTGCTTACGCAGGGGGGCAAGGGTTTGGGTAATCTTGGCTTTATAAGTATCGGCATTACGTTGGTAGGTTTGTGCATTTGCCGGATCGTATTTTATCAACGCATCACGAATATTATCGACGTAAATCAGAGCATTATCTGGCGACATCCATGCATGGGGATTAGGTTTGCCCTCATAGGGTCCTTCGGTGATCCCTACTGGCGTCACACCCGAAGAGACAATTACTTCAGGAACCCCATTGAGATGCTGGTAAAAGCGTTGGAACCACAATTCCAGATTCATACCATTGGCGAGAATCAGTTGTGCCCCCTGCGCACGTTTAATATCGCCAGGGGTAGGCTGATACTCATGAATTTCTGCACCAGGCTTGGTTATGGATGAGACTTCTGCAGCATCTCCAGCCACGTTTTTGGCCATATCCGCGATGATGGTAAATGTTGTAATGACCTTGAATTTTTCAGTTGCACTTGCCTGAAATGCGATCGAGCAGGTGAGGGCGAGGCACCCCAAGAGCATGGTTACTTTTTTTATTGAGTGCATAATTTAGTACCTATAGTGAGCAAAATTAGAACAAACATAGCAACGGCTATGTGTTATAGCATAACCTATACAAAATGAAAATAATTATCATTAACAGCTTTGAGGCCTAAAACAGGGATTAGGTTGTTTCCTGCTGGCGACATGATATTGAGGAAAAAAGTAGAGCAGCTATTAGGCTTTGAAATGACTTTATGAGGAAAATTGTTGATGGCAAAAATGGGGCAAAACGCTGTATAAGGGGCAAAAAAGGGGCAAAAAAGAGTGGGTTATCGTAGCTTATTGTTGTCGCTGATAATGTTTAACATATTGAAAAATAAATAAAATACTTATGAGTCAGATAGTTGTGATTTTTGCCCTTACTTGTTCAGGTTGTATTGTTCTTTCTTTGTAATTTGTTGATTTTCTTGCATTATTTCAGTTCTCTGGTACTAAATGGGGCAAATTGGGGGCAAACTTTGCAACTACGATAACCGCGCATTCAACATGGCTATCTGTTCGTCGTTCATGTCATCAATCCACATACCGTAAATTTCATACACCATTTGCGCAGTTTCATGCCCCATCTGGCTGGCTATAAATGCCGGGTTCGCTCCTGCCGTCAACAGCCAGCAGGCAAAAGTATGTCGCGTATGGTACGGATTACGGCGGCGAATACCAGCACGTTTTACTGCTGCATTCCATCTTGTACCCAAACTGCTTACCGAGTAATAAGGTTTCTGTTTTTCGTTACACACCCTGGGCATGAAAACAAAATGCAGTTTTTGCTTTTCAGTTCTGCCGTACTCCCGATGATAAAAAGTGATTTCGCTTTTGCGATGATGCCCGGTCAGTTTGTATTGCTCCTTCAGTGCTTCAAGAGCCGGCTGCAGTAATGTTACCGTCCGGATCCCGGCATTTGTTTTTGGGGGACCGAACATATCAAGTATCGTCAGGTTTCTTCTGACATTCACAATTCCCTTCTCGAAATCCACATCCTCCCACGCCAGAGCTGCCAGTTCCCCGTGACGAAGCCCGGAGTAAACGGCAAATTTCCACAAGTTTTGGCTCTGTCCTTTTTCACTTTCCATTAATGCATTGAATTCTGTTTTAGATAACGGGTCAGGCTTTATTCTGTTTCGCTGTAATTTTTTTACTCCTTCAAATGGTTTGGTTGATATAAATCCCGACTGATACGCAAAACGTAACAACGAACAGAGCAGGGCGATATAGTTATCAACTGTGCGCACGGTTCTTCCTTTTTTGTTGGATCTTGGATTATCTAGGTAAAGCGTTTCTCCATGCAGCAGTTCATTCCGGTAGTTTAAGATATCGCTATAACGAATATGCGATATCGGGGTACTCTCACAAATTATTATCCTGAGTGTTTTTAATTGTGATTTCGTTTTCTTCATTGTGTTTGTTGTTAACTCTGTCTCTTTAATTTTTGTCCAGATATCACAAAGCTCCCCGAATGTTTTTATGACCCTCGTTGTCACCATTTTTGCCCCAGTGCTGGACTGGGGAAAACGTCTTAAATACTCAAATTCACCGGAACTGATTTGATGAACTATCAACGCTCTTAAATTCCCGGCCTTTTTAATGTTACTGTTAGTAATCTCCCAGCCTTTCAATGTTTCCCGACATCGTTTTCCTCGAAACATGAACCAGATGCGAATGTATTTACCTCGAATCTCGACACCTGTTGGTAATTTAGACATATCATGAGTCTTTGATAAACTGATTTATCTTCGGATAGTTGTACCAGATAATCCCTCGCTTACTGTCTGGCTTCCCTAAAGGAGATACTCGTTTGAAGTGGAAGCCTTCCACCCAACAGTTCTGGCGGTATGCTTCAATTTGTCTGGCACCCAGACCAGTGTGAAGCATCAG
>NZ_JBQZXC010000175.1:0-5530 GCF_053555815.1 Shigella sp. SIG6
TGATAGTTGACTTATTTTTGCTCTTGAGAGACAACCATACTCAAATCTCCCACATTGCAGGAGATTTGAATATGAAAACGTCACCGTGGAATAAAGACCGTACCATCGGTCAAAAAAGGCCACTTCAGATATCTCATATCTGGGGGATCTGGATTAGACTTGAGTTGGAAGGTAAAACACGCGATCTAGCTCTGTTCAACATGGCTTTGGACAGTAAGCTACGGGGCTGTGATTTGGTCAAACTCAAAGTATCAGATGCTGCATATGGCAGTTCTGTCTCAAGCAGAGCAACGGTGTTGCAACAGAAAACCGGCAGCCCTGTCCAATTTGAGATGCCTTTAATAACACATCTTTTAAATGTTGAAGAATTATCCCGCCTGCTGAAGAACGTTGCTCTGAGTGTGATAAACCTTTTTATTCTTGATGATGTCAGCGAGAAGATGGAATATATCCCCGACTGGGTCGTGGTTACCCGGTTAAACATCTGGTGGCGCTAATAAATCTGGCAAGTCACATTCTGTTGAATGCTGTGACAGTGCCTTACCGAGAGAGCGAAATTGTGGTGTTCTAGTGCATAGTCGCCACCATTCCGGATAATTCTATTGCGTTGTTTTACAAGTTCTTTTACAGCGCAGATCTGTCGCTGACGTTGAATCAATAGCCTGGATTTCAGAACACAATGCCCGTTTGCTGGTTGGTCCGGCAGTAGCATTAATTCATTATCTGAATGAAATGTGTCAATCCACAGAAACCGCTGTCAATGACGCATTTTGTCGGACGTTAACACGAGAAAGTCTGGCTATTCCGTAATGCCATCTTATTTCGTAATGGATTGAGAATGCTGGATTTTTAATTATATTACGCGCAGTATTAATCGCGTAAATGTTTTGCGGTCAGCAACGGTGGGGGATCCATTGCTCTGTTCAATGAATACCATCATACATTTGAATCAGGAGTCGGTATGATGATTTTGGTGACGGGAGGCGCATGGAGCGGGAAGAGTCGCCATGCAGAGGTGCTTATTGGGGACTCTTCACAGGTTCTGTATATCGCTACCTCGCAAATCCTTGATGATGAGATGGCTGCACGGATAGAACATCATCGGCAAAGCCGCCCGGAGCACTGGCGCACAGTGGAGCGCTGGCAACATCTTGATGAATTAATTCATGCAGACATTAACCCGAATGAGGCTGTGTTGCTGGAATGCGTTACCACAATGGTGACTAATCTGTTGTTTGATTATGGCGGCGATAAAGACCCTGATGAATGGGATTATCAGGCGATGGAACAGGCGATTAATGCTGAGATTCAGTCGTTGATTGCTGCCTGCCAACGTTGCCCCGCAAAGGTTGTATTAGTGACTAACGAAGTGGGAATGGGGATTGTGCCGGAGAGTCGTCTGGCACGACATTTTCGTGATATTGCCGGGCGGGTAAATCAGCAGTTGGCCGCTGCGGCAAATGAAGTATGGCTGGTGGTTTCGGGTATTGGAGTAAAAATCAAATGAGCAAATTATTTTGGGCGATGCTCTCATTTATTACGCGTCTGCCTGTACCGCGTAGCTGGTCCCAGGGACTGGATTTCGAGCATTATTCTCGCGGTATTATTACTTTTCCTTTGATTGGATTATTGCTTGGCGCGATTAGCGGGCTGGTCTTCATGGTGCTGCAGGCATGGTGTGGCGCACCACTGGCGGCACTGTTTAGCGTACTTGTGCTGGCGCTGATGACCGGGGAATTCCATCTGGACGGCCTCGCTGATACCTGTGATGGCGTATTTTCTGCACGTAGCCGCGATCGCATGTTGGAAATCATGCGTGATAGCCGTTTAGGCACCCACGGCGGTCTGGCATTGATTTTTGTGGTACTGGCAAAGATTCTGGTGTTAAGCGAGTTGGCTCTGCGTGGCGAACCGATCCTTGCATCGCTGGCGGCAGCATGTGCGGTCAGCCGCGGGACTGCCGCATTATTGATGTATCGTCATCGTTATGCGCGGGAAGAAGGGCTTGACAATGTGTTCATTGGCAAAATTGATGGGCGACAAACCTGCGTCACACTCGGCTTAGCCGCTATTTTTGCTGCCGTATTATTGCCGGGTATGCATGGTGTGGCTGCTATGGTGGTGACGATGGTGGCGATTTTCATCCTCGGTCAGCTTCTCAAACGTACGCTGGGCGGGCAAACGGGCGATACGCTGGGAGCAGCCATAGAGCTTGGTGAACTGGTCTTCCTGCTGGCACTGCTATAAAGAGACGTGACATGCAAATAATTGCCGATTTACTGAATACGATCCCAGCCATCAATTCTGCCGCTATGTCGCGTGCACAACGGCATGTTGACGGGTTACTCAAACCTGTTGGTAGCCTAGGAAAGCTGGAGGCGCTTGCCATACAACTGGCAGGAATGCCGGGGGTGAATGGCATACCGCATGTGGGCAAAAAAGCGGTACTGGTTATGTGTGCCGATCACGGCGTCTGGGA
The DNA here is from genome assembly GCF_053555815.1 of Shigella sp. SIG6. Taxonomy (NCBI): domain Bacteria; kingdom Pseudomonadati; phylum Pseudomonadota; class Gammaproteobacteria; order Enterobacterales; family Enterobacteriaceae; genus Shigella; species Shigella sp. SIG6. Next base: position 2,480 of record NZ_JBQZXC010000175.1, read on the forward strand.
GGAAGGGGTCGCTATTTCTCCAAAAGAAGTGACAGCCATACAGGCTGAAAATATGACCCGTGGAACAACCGGCGTGTGTGTGCTGGCAGCACAAGCGGGCGCTAACGTCCACGTAATTGATGTTGGTATTGATACTGCTGAGCCTATCCCCGGGCTTATCAACATGCGTGTCGCACGAGGTAGCGGCAATATTGCTTCAGCTCCGGCAATGAGTCGCCGTCAGGCTGAAAAGTTGCTTTTGGACGTCATATGTTATACGCGGGAGCTGGCGAAAAACGGTGTCACGCTGTTTGGTGTAGGTGAACTGGGGATGGCAAACACGACACCGGCAGCGGCAATAGTCAGCACAATCACTGGCCGGGATCCTGAAGAAGTGGTTGGGATTGGCGCAAACCTGCCGACAGATAAACTGGCTAATAAAATTGATGTTGTGCGTCGGGCGATTACGTTGAATCAACCAAATCCTCAGGATGGTGTTGATGTCCTGGCAAAAGTGGGTGGATTTGATTTGGTCGGAATAGCTGGAGTGATGTTAGGTGCTGCTTCCTGCGGTTTACCCGTGTTGCTGGATGGATTTCTTTCTTATGCTGCTGCGCTCGCAGCCTGCCAGATGTCTCCTGCAATCAAACCGTATCTCATTCCTTCTCACTTGTCGGCAGAAAAAGGCGCGCGTATAGCGCTCTCGCATTTGGGGCTGGAGCCTTATCTCAATATGGATATGCGTTTAGGTGAGGGGAGTGGTGCAGCTCTGGCGATGTCCATCATCGAAGCTGCTTGTGCGATATACAACAACATGGGCGAACTTGCTGCCAGTAATATTGTTCTACCGGGGAATACGACTTCTGATTTGAACAGCTAAAAACGAAAAGTCTGATAAAAGCTATACTTATCGGATAGTATTCGCGACTTAGGAAAGGGACATGATGAGTCGTGTAAATATTCTTTGCTCATTTGCTCTGCTTTTTGCCAGCCAAAATAGCCTGGCGGTAACTTATCCATTACCTCCAGAGGGTAGCCGTTTAGTGGGGCAGTCGCTTACTGTAACTGTTCCTGATCACAATACTCAGCCGCTGGAGACTTTTGCCGCACAATACGGGCAAGGGTTAAGTAATATGCTGGAAGCGAATCCGGGCGCTGATGTTTTTTTGCCGAAGCCTGGCTCACAACTCACCATTCCGCAGCAACTGATTTTGCCCGCCACTGTTCGTAAAGGGATTGTGGTTAACGTCGCTGAAATGCGTCTTTATTACTATCCGCCAGACAGTAATACAGTGGAAGTCTTTCCTATTGGTATCGGCCAGGCTGGGCGAGAAACCCCGCGTAACTGGGTGACTACCGTTGAACGTAAACAAGAAGCACCAACCTGGACGCCAACGCCGAACACCCGGCGCGAATATGCGAAACGAGGGGAGAGTTTGCCCGCATTTGTTCCTGCGGGGCCCGATAACCCCATGGGGCTGTACGCGATTTATATTGGCAGGTTGTATGCCATCCACGGTACCAATGCCAATTTTGGTATTGGGCTCCGTGTAAGTCAGGGCTGTATTCGTCTGCGTAATGACGATATTAAATATCTGTTTGATAATGTTCCTGTAGGCACTCGTGTACAAATTATTGATCAGCCAGTGAAATACACAACGGAACCGGATGGTTCAAAGTGGCTGGAAGTTCATGAGCCGCTGTCGCGCAATCGTGCAGAATATGAGTCTGACCGAAAAGTGCCATTGCCGGTAACCCCATCTTTGCGGGCGTTTATCAACGGGCAAGAAGTTGATGTAAATCGCGCAAATGCTGCGTTGCAACATCGATCGGGAATGCCTGTGCAAATTAGTTCTGGTTCAAGACAGATGTTTTAAGAGCGTTGGTAATTAGAAAGTAAAAAGCCTGCTCGAAAGCAGGCTTTTTTGAATTTGGCTCCTCTGACTGGACTCGAACCAGTGACATACGGATTAACAGTCCGCCGTTCTACCGACTGAACTACAGAGGAATCGTGTGAACGGGGCGCATATTAATAGCAGTGCATGGTGATGTCAAAGGGTGAAATGCATTTTTTTTGTTTGTTTGCTGCCAATTTCAACAAAGTGGTGAGCTTTCAATCTTATTGGGTAATGAACCATCGTGGTGCATACCCTCCTTTTATAGGGCAGGTGAATGCGACTGCTGATAAAAAGGGCCAATGACGAATCTATCATAATCTCTTATTTGACAGTTGGTTAGCTTGCGCATCAACGCCAAAATAGAACTGGCAGGCATCTTGCATACTGGTTGTAAGTAATGGCGGCACTTGGGCCGATTCTTAAAAACCGGAGGCAACATGAACTTCAGACGCCTGAAATACTTCGTAAAAATTGTAGATATTGGTAGCCTGACCCAGGCTGCTGAAGTATTGCATATCGCACAACCAGCGCTCAGCCAGCAGGTTGCCATACTGGAAGGTGAGTTAAATCAACAGCTTTTGATTCGCACAAAACGGGGCGTTACGCCAACAGACGCCGGAAAAATTCTCTATACCCATGCACGGGCCATTTTACGTCAGTGTGAGCAGGCCCAACTGGCGGTGCATAACGTTGGTCAGTCATTATCGGGGCAAGTCTCGATTGGCTTTGCGCCAGGAACCGCTGCGTCATCCATCACCATGCCCTTATTACAGGCGGTTCGCGCTGAATTCCCGGAGGTCGTTATCTATCTTCATGAAAATAGTGGTGCAGTGCTTAACGAAAAACTGATAAATCACCAACTCGATATGGCGGTGATTTATGAGCATTCCCCTGTGGCTGGGGTATCCAGTCAGGCTTTGCTGAAAGAAGATCTTTTCCTGGTAGGAACTCAAGATTGCCCGGGGCAAAACGTTGATGTTAATGCTATTGCGCAAATGAACCTTTTTCTCCCCAGTGATTACAGCGCTGTTAGACTTCGTGTTGATGAGGCTTTTTCCCTACGGCGGCTCACGGCAAAAGTCATTGGTGAAATTGAGTCTATTGCCACGCTTACCGCAGCGATTGCCAGCGGCATGGGCGTTGCAGTATTACCTGAATCGGCTGCGCGTTCGTT
>NZ_JBQZXC010000176.1:0-5511 GCF_053555815.1 Shigella sp. SIG6
GGCTACCTCATTTTTCTGAATTCCTGAATTTTTGTCCTTACCGTTTTAGAATTAATAAAAAACCCGGCGCTAAATGCTTACCAGGTTTTAGATTTATTAGGCAAATAGCAGGGTTAACCGCTAATCTGCTCCATCGCCTGCAAAATACGCTTATCTGAAATCGGATAAGGCGTACCAAGTTGTTGAGCGAAGTAACTAACGCGCAGCTCTTCTATCATCCAACGGATCTCTTTCACGTCTTCATCCTCACGACGTGCAGGCGGCAGTTTGTTGATCCATTGCTGCCACGCCTGCTGGACGTTTTCGACTTTCAGCATCTGTGCACGATCGCGATGTGGATCAACCGCCAGTTTTTCCAGTCGTTTTTCAATCGCCTGCAAATATCGCAGCGTGTCGCCCAGCCGTTTGAAGCCGTTACCAGTGACAAAACCGCGATATACCAACCCGCCCATCTGCGCTTTAATGTCAGAAAGCCCCAGTGCCATGGTCATATCCACCCGCCCTTTCAGACGTTTGTTGATATTGAACACCGCAGTGAGGATTTGCTCGACCTGCTTCGCAATATCCACCACCGTGTCATTCAGTTCGGCGCGCACTTTTTCATGCAGCGCAGCAAAGCCTTCTTCCGTCCAGACCGGGCCACCATTGGCGTCGATCAGTTGATCCACACCGCAGGAGATACAGTCGTCGATCAGCTCCAGCACTTTGCCATACGGGTTAAAGTACAGCCCCAGCTTGGCTTTGTTTGGTAACTTCTCATGTAAATACTTGATCGGCGAGGAAATATTTAGCAGCAGTAGACGGCGAAGACCATTCCACATTGCCTGTTTTTGCTCCAGCGGGTTATCAAACAGTTTGATCGCCACGCTGTCGCGTTCATCCACCAGCGCCGGCCACGCCTTCACTTTATAGTTGCCACGCTTCTGTTCGTAACTTTCCGGCAGCTGACCAAAACTCCAGATATGTAAGCCGCTCTGCTCGATACCGTCATCCGCCACCGCGGACAGCGTTTCCTGCACTTTGCCTTTCAGCGCATCTTTCAGATCTTGTAGCGAGCGCCCTTCTTTTAGCTTCTTGTTTTTGTCATCCACCACGCGGAAGGTGATTTTCAGGTGATCGGGCACCTGATCCCAGAGCCAGTCTTCGCGGTCAACGGTAACGCCGGTCATCCGCCGTAACTCGCGCTCAAGGCTGTCGAGCAACGGTAACTCCAGCGGTGTGACGCGGCCTAAAAACGCTTCGGCGTAGTTTGGTGCAGGCACAAAATTACGGCGTACCGGTTTCGGCAACGATTTAATCAGAGCAATCACCAATTCGCGGCGCAGACCGGGGATCTGCCATTCAAACCCGCTTTCCTCAACCTGGTTAAGTAACGGCAGCGGAATATGTACGGTCACACCGTCCGCGTCCGCGCCTGGCTCAAACTGATAGCTCAAACGCAGCTTGAGATTGCCCTGATGCCAGAAGTTCGGGTAATCCAGCTTGCTGATTTTTTCCGCCCCTTCTTTGATCAACATGCTCTTTTCAAAGTTGAGCAAATCAGGCGTTTCGCGGCTGACTTTTTTCCACCAGCTATCGAAGTGACGAGCGGAGATTACATCGTGGCTGATGCGCTGGTCGTAGAACTCAAACAGCGTTTCGTCATCAACCAGAATATCGCGGCGACGTGATTTGTGTTCCAGCTCTTCCACTTCGGCCCGCAGTTTCAGGTTTTCACGGAAGAATGCGTGACGCGTCTGCCAGTCACCTTCCACCAGAGCGTGGCGAATAAAGAGTTCACGACATAACGCCGAATCGATCTGGCTGTAGTTGACCTTGCGCGCAGCAACAATCGGCAAACCATAAACAGTGACTTTTTCCGTTGCCATCACCGCGCCCTGCGCCCGTTCCCAGTGCGGTTCGCTGTAGGTGCGTTTAATCAAATGCTGAGCAACGGGTTCTACCCATTCCGGGTCGATACGCGCAGCAATGCGCCCCCACAGGCGGCTGGTTTCTACCAGTTCCGCCACCATTACCCATTTCGGCGGCTTTTTGAATAAACCAGAACCGGGGAAGATGGAGAAACGCGCGTTACGTGCACCGGTATATTCCTGTTTATCGGCATCTTTCATGCCGATATGGGAAAGCAAACCGGTCAGTAAGGCGATGTGAATTTCACGATACTCCGCCGGTTCGCTGTTGACCGGAATGCCAAGTTCTTTCACCACCTGGCGCAACTGGGTGTAGATATCCTGCCATTCGCGCACGCGCAGATAGTTGAGGTAATCGGTACGACACAGGCGACGGAAGGCGTTGGAAGAAAGCGCCTTTTGCTGCTCGCCAAGATAATTCCACAGATTTACAAACGAGAGGAAGTCGGATTCTTTGTCGTGGAAGCGACGATGTTTTTCGTCCGATGCCTGCTGTTTGTCCATCGGACGTTCGCGCGGATCCTGGATGGAGAGCGCGGACGTGATAATCATCGCCTCACGCACGCAGCCATGTTTTTGCGCTTCCAGCACCATACGCGCCAGACGTGGGTCGACAGGCAACTGCGAGAGCTGGCGACCGAGCGGCGTCAGTTTATAGGCGCTGGCCTGTTCATCCGTGGTGATCGCGCCCAGTTCTTCGAGCAGACGCACGCCATCCTGGATATTGCGTTTATCCGGTGCTTCGACAAACGGGAACGCAGCGATATCGCCCAGCCCCAGCGCGGTCATCTGCAAAATAACCGAGGCCAGGTTGGTACGCAGAATCTCCGGATCGGTAAACTCCGGGCGCGAGAGGAAATCGTCTTCGGAATAGAGACGAATACAGATCCCTTCGGACACACGACCACAGCGGCCTTTACGCTGATTGGCAGACGCCTGCGAAATGGGTTCAATCGGCAAACGCTGCACTTTGGTGCGATAGCTGTAGCGGCTGATACGCGCTGTACCGGGGTCGATGACGTATTTAATCCCCGGTACGGTCAGCGAGGTTTCCGCGACGTTGGTCGCCAGCACAATGCGCCGTCCGCTGTGCGACTGGAACACGCGGTTCTGTTCGCTGTTCGAAAGCCGCGCATAAAGCGGCAAGATTTCGGTATGGCGTAAGTTCAGCTTGTTCAGCGCATCGGCGGTATCGCGAATTTCCCGCTCGCCGCTCATAAAGATCAGAATGTCGCCGGGGCTTTCCTGGCTTAGTTCGTCTACGGCGTCAAAAATCGCCTGCAACTGATCGCGCTCGGTGTCATCGGCTTCTTCAACAATCGGGCGATAGCGCACTTCCACCGGATAGGTCCGACCGGAGACTTCAATAATCGGCGCATTATTAAAGTGGCGCGAAAAGCGTTCCGGGTCGATAGTCGCGGAAGTGATAATGATTTTTAGGTCAGGACGCCGCGGCAGCAACTCTTTCAAATAGCCGAGCAGAAAATCGATATTCAGGCTGCGTTCGTGCGCTTCGTCAATAATGATGGTGTCGTACTGCATCAGCAGGCGGTCTTGCTGGATCTCCGCCAGCAGGATCCCGTCGGTCATCAGCTTGACCATCGTGTTATCACTTACGTGATCGCTGAAACGCACTTTGTAACCGATGCAACCGCCCGGCTCCGTTTTCAGCTCTTCCGCAATACGGTTGGCCACCGTTCGTGCCGCCAGGCGACGCGGCTGGGTATGACCGATCAGCCCTTTAATACCGCGCCCCAGCTCCATACAGATTTTCGGTAGCTGAGTCGTTTTACCGGAGCCGGTTTCCCCGGCGACGATCACCACCTGGTGATCACGAATCGCTTCGAGTATGTCCTGTTTTTTCTGACTAACCGGTAAATTGTCAGGATAAGTGATTTCCAGTCGTGCCGCTTCACGCAGCAGGACTTTCCCTGCCGCCTGGTCAATCTCTTTCGCCATCTCCTGGAAAATGGCCTGTTGTGCATCAGGATTTTTAACCTTCTTAACACAATGCAGACGGCGAGAAAAACGCAGTCTGTCGCGCAGCATCAGCGAATCCAGCCGCTGTTGCAAGGCAGTAAAGGTCAATTTTTGTTGTTCTGTCATAACGTTAGTGGGCAGTAGTCTGCCTGATTAATTTTCTTTTAAATGATAGATATAGAGTACCACATCGCGGCTTTCTATGCGTTGTTCAATAAATTCGAACATAGACTTCGATTTATTGCGCTATCTCTGTGGCAGGATTGTGAATAAAGTGTCAGCAAGCAACGGGGCATCGTCCATTCAAACATCTATAAGGAAACACCATGAGCAAGGTATTAGTTCTTAAATCCAGCATCCTGGCAGGGTACTCTCAGTCTAATCAGTTGTCCGATTATTTTGTTGAACAATGGCGCGAAAAGCACTCCGCTGATGAAATCACCGTTCGCGACCTAGCTGCAAATCCGATTCCGGTACTGGATGGCGAACTGGTTGGCGCTCTGCGTCCGAGCGATGCGCCGCTGACTCCGCGTCAGCAGGAAGCTCTGGCGCTTTCCGATGAGCTGATTGCCGAGCTGAAAGCCCACGACGTTATCGTTATTGCGGCACCGATGTATAACTTCAACATCTCAACTCAGTTGAAAAACTATTTTGACCTGGTTGCACGCGCAGGCGTTACTTTCCGCTATACCGAGAACGGTCCGGAAGGTCTGGTAACGGGTAAAAAAGCCATCGTTATTACCAGCCGCGGTGGGATCCACAAAGATGGACCAACGGACCTGGTGACGCCGTATCTGTCCACGTTCCTCGGCTTTATCGGCATTACCGATGTGAAATTTGTCTTCGCCGAAGGGATCGCATACGGTCCGGAAATGGCAGCGAAAGCACAGTCTGACGCAAAAGCAGCCATCGACAGCATTGTTGCTGCATAACCGGACACGGTCTTGATGTGGACTGTAGATATTCAGTCCACATCTCAATCCACTTACCTGTTTTCCCATAATTTCAACATCGCTTTGTGCTCTTCCTTAAGCACAATATGCGAGCGTCTGGCTCGAATAAAGCTAATCGCTTCATCAACTGTTTTACAGTGTCCGTAACATAACAGCCATGCCGCCACTACCAGCGCACTGCGCGATAATCCCAATGCGCAATGGACCAGAACGCTGCCTTGCTCTTCGCGTAATGTTTCCAGCATCGCCACGGCCTGTCGGAGCTCCCCCTCTTCCGGAACCACCAGCTCCAACATCGGTACACAGAAATAGAGTCGATCTTTTGTCGCTCGTCCACGAGGGAATTCAAAGGTGACGTCCAGAACCGCATTCTGTGCCGGAATATGTCGTGGAAACGCCCTTAAATAAACACCAGCAGTCATTTTGCTCACCGGCTCCAGGCGACGACAAAACCAACGCATAGATAGCCACATCCCGATGCGCCAGGGCAATGTCAGCCAGTAAACGGCGGGCGGGAGTTTCCCCTGACTATCTTTCCCTGTTGTTATCGCGCCAAGCCCACCGTACCCACGGCCAATAATGAGTAGCGATAATACTGGCCAACATAACCAGACTGACCACCATAACTGAACCATCATCATTAGCTCCATCAACACAATGCACGCGCC
>NZ_JBQZXC010000177.1:0-5490 GCF_053555815.1 Shigella sp. SIG6
CTGTCTCATAATCCAAAAACACCTTTTGAGACTACTTGAGGGTGCATTCTACCGTTACGTTGAAAGTGTCTCAAAAGGAAGTCCTTTTAAGACTGGTTATGAAGGAGCTATGAGGTTGATTAGGGGTTGGTACAAGCCCAACTAACCGAATCAACTATGAAGATTTTAGGAGGGTAACTATAACCATCACTTTCTAACTTTCACGTAAGAAACTGTTAAGCAGCTTGATAGTTATTCTGTGTGACCAAACATATATACATCGCTATATATCCCTGTATATATCACTTTTCTAGGAGTCGAGAGAGGGATGACTAACACCCTGCATAGTTCCCTGAAAAGGGACTTCACAGATTCTCTATATATTTCAATAAGTTAGTATAAAAAGAGACTATACCGATACTGCATAGAATCTGTGTAGAATTGCTTAGATACTTGGGAAAATGCCTTTAAATTGCATAGTCATAGGGGTCGGAACAAGCCCAACTACACCTGATATTGTCCTGTAATTAACAGGTATGTTCTAGGAATCAACCTCATAGTGTATTTAGACCTTGATGATTTTTAGACAGCCGCCCGGTTCATGCATCACGTCCACACAGTGAAACTATTCGCGACGCTCAACGAAAAAAACCTAAAGTTCCGGTACATGCTGTACTGACGGCGACAAATCCGCTGATCCGTTTTATCGGTAGTGATGATATGACGCAAAACCGGGAATTATTTCAGGTCTGGTTACAAAAATTAGCGCAGTGGCATCAGACCACTACGCCTTATCTTTTTTTACATACGCCAGATATTGCCCAGGCCCCGGAACTGGTACATACCCTGTGGGAAGACTTACGTAAAACGCTTCCAGAGATCGGAGCAGTTCCGGCTATTCCACAGCAATCTTCTCTTTTCTGAATTTGCCACCTATCATAGACAGGTGCCATCGGCCATTTTAAAGGGAGTTTGTATGGTAAGCGCGCTATATGCCGTTTTAAGTGCGTTGTTATTAATGAAGTTCTCTTTTGATGTCGTTCGCCTGCGAATGCAGTACCGCGTTGCCTATGGTGACGGTGGTTTTAGCGAACTGCAAAGCGCTATTCGCATTCATGGTAACGCGGTGGAATATATTCCCATCGCGATTGTGCTGATGCTGTTTATGGAAATGAATGGCGCAGAAACCTGGATGGTGCATATTTGCGGCATCGTTTTGCTTGCTGGTCGTCTGATGCATTATTACGGTTTTCATCACCGTCTGTTTCGCTGGCGACGTTCCGGCATGAGCGCCACCTGGTGTGCGCTGTTGCTGATGGTGCTGGCGAATCTTTGGTATATGCCCTGGGAGTTGGTTTTCTCCCTGCGTTAGCGCACAATACGCCACTTTCTTTTTCCCGGATTTTTACGTTATGTCTCACCGCGACACGCTATTTTCTGCCCCTATCGCCAGACTGGGCGACTGGACCTTTGATGAACGGGTAGCTGAAGTCTTCCCGGATATGATCCAGCGTTCCGTTCCCGGCTATTCCAATATTATTTCCATGATTGGTATGTTAGCCGAGCGCTTCGTTCAACCTGGTACGCAGGTTTACGATCTGGGTTGTTCTCTGGGCGCGGCGACGCTCTCGGTGCGTCGCAACATTCATCATGATAATTGCAAAATTATTGCCATCGACAACTCCCCGGCGATGATTGAACGCTGCCGTCGTCATATTGACGCCTATAAAGCCCCTACGCCAGTAGACGTCATTGAAGGTGATATTCGCGATATCGCCATTGAAAACGCATCGATGGTGGTGCTGAATTTTACCCTGCAATTCCTGGAACCTTCCGAGCGCCAGGCATTACTGGATAAAATTTATCAAGGACTGAACCCGGGCGGCGCGCTGGTGCTTTCGGAAAAATTCAGTTTCGAAGATGCCAAAGTTGGTGAACTGTTGTTCAACATGCACCACGACTTTAAACGTGCCAACGGTTACAGCGAACTGGAGATCAGCCAGAAGCGCAGCATGCTGGAAAACGTGATGCTGACCGATTCCGTGGAAACCCATAAAGCACGCCTGCATAAAGCCGGTTTTGAGCATAGCGAGCTGTGGTTCCAGTGCTTTAACTTTGGTTCACTGGTGGCATTAAAAGCAGAGGACGCTGCATGATCGACTTTGGTAACTTTTATTCTCTGATTGCCAAAAATCATCTTTCACACTGGCTCGAAACGCTGCCCGCGCAGATTGCTAACTGGCAGCGCGAGCAGCAGCACGGGCTGTTTAAGCAGTGGTCCAACGCGGTGGAATTTCTGCCTGAAATTAAACCGTATCGTCTGGATTTATTGCATAGCGTAACCGCCGAAAGCGAAGAGCCACTGAGCACCGGGCAAATTAAACGCATTGAAACGCTTATGCGGAACCTGATGCCATGGCGCAAAGGGCCGTTCTCACTGTATGGCGTCAACATCGATACCGAATGGCGTTCCGACTGGAAATGGGATCGTGTTCTGCCCCATCTTTCTGATTTAACCGGACGCACCATTCTGGATGTCGGCTGCGGCAGCGGTTATCACATGTGGCGCATGATTGGCGCAGGCGCGCACCTCGCGGTGGGGATCGACCCTACGCAACTGTTTCTGTGCCAGTTTGAAGCGGTGCGTAAACTACTGGGTAACGATCAGCGCGCACATTTGTTACCGTTAGGTATTGAACAGCTTCCGGCACTGAAAGCCTTTGATACCGTCTTTTCGATGGGCGTGCTTTACCATCGCCGTTCGCCGCTGGAGCATCTCTGGCAGTTGAAAGATCAACTGGTGAATGAGGGTGAACTGGTGCTGGAAACGCTGGTTATTGATGGCGATGAGAACACGGTGCTGGTACCAGGCGATCGTTACGCGCAAATGCGTAATGTCTATTTCATCCCTTCCGCGCTGGCGCTGAAAAACTGGCTGAAGAAGTGTGGTTTTGTAGATATCCGCATTGTGGATGTGTGCGTTACCACTACTGAAGAGCAGCGACGCACTGAATGGATGGTTACCGAATCTCTGTCCGATTTCCTCGACCCACATGATCCGAGTAAGACAGTTGAAGGTTATCCTGCGCCTAAACGCGCGGTGCTGATTGCGCGCAAGCCGTAAAGGTCTGGTATTACTGCCGGATGCGGCGTGAACGCCTTATCCGGCCTACAAACCCTTGCTAATTCAATCTATTGCAGGGACTATGTAGGCCTGATAAGCATAGCGCATCAGGCAGTTTTACGTTTGCATAACCTCAGCGCCCGTTTCCGGGCGCTATTCACTTCTTACGCCTGAACAGCAGGCTTATCAAATGCCGTTAACTTCGGTGCGTTACCCGTATATTTTTCGATATACACCAGCGCAGAGTTACCGGCACAGGCATTTGCCAGCTGCGAGCTGGGGATATCCGCCGTTAACACGTTCGCACTGCCGTTTTTACACAAGCCGTTTTCCAGATCTGGCCATGCACCTTCATGCACGCATACCACGCCTTTTTTGATCCCGTCAGTCACCACCGCGCCTGTCAAAATCTGACCACGTTTGTTCCAGACACGCACCAGATCGCCATTCGCAATACCAAATCGAGCAGCATCTTCGGTGTGAATAGTGATCAGTTCACGATCGGCAACCGCATATTTTTTACGCAGTTCCGCATAGTTAAGCTGACTGTGTAAACGGTGTGCCGGATGCGCGGTCAGAAGCTGCAACTGCTTCTCGTCGGCGGTACCCTTCCACTCATCAGGCGCAAGCCAGGTTGGGTGTGCCGGGCAATCCTTATAGCCAAATTTTTCCAGCGTTTTGGAGTAAATCTCAATTTTGCCGCTTGGCGTACCCAGCGCATTTTTCACCGGATCTGCGCGGAAATCACCATAACGAACGTACTGTTCGTTCTTCTCGCTGCGGCGCATTTCGATCAGTTTATTTTGCTGCCAGAAGGCATTAAACATTGGCATAGTGACGCGTTGCGCACGGGCCCCTTTCTGAGCGGCATCATAGAAAAATTTCAGCCACGCCATTTCATCTTTACCTTCGGTATAGATCTCTTTTCCGCCAGGTTTGAGTAATTCCGCAAGATCGGCAAACACGTCAAAATCGTTACGCGCTTCAAATTGCGGAGCAACAGCCTGCTTCATCGGCACAATATGCTGGTTGCTGTAATCACCGGTCATCGTCAAGTCATTGCGCTCAAACGATGTGGTGATCGGTAATACGATATCTGCGTGTTTGGCTGCTGCGGTCCAGTAGCATTCAGAAACGACGATCATCTCCGGTTTCTGCCAGGCTTTGATCAGACGATTAGTATCCTGGTGATGGGTAAAGTTACCGCCACCCGCCCACCAGATCATTTTGATATTCGGATACGTTTGTTCTTTACCGTTATGCTGATATTTGCCGCCAGGATTTTCCAGCGCATCGACGATACGGGCAACAGGAATCGCCGTCATTCCGCCATCATCAGCGGCCTCGCTGGCCTGTCCGGCAATCGCCGCAGACATTTCCGGCAGCACGCCGCCAACACGCGTCGGGTTGCCACCATTGGAGTAATGATAAGAGAAACCAAAACCGCCGCCCGGTGTACCAATCTGCCCTAACATCGCCGCCAGCGTCACCAGCATCCAGTGTTTCTGTTCACCATATTGCTGGCGCTGAATTCCCCAGCCTGCCATCAGCATTGTGCGATTCGCCGCCATCAGTTCAGCGAGTTTGACTATCTGCGCTTCCGGTACGCCAGTAATTTCCGCCGCCCAGACCGCGCTCTTCGGCGTATTATCGCTCTTACCTGTCAGATACTCTTCAAACTGCGGATACCCGGTAGTGTATTTTTCAAGGAACACTTTATCGTGTTTGCCTTGTGTCATCAGGGTATGCGCAATCCCTAACATCAGTGCCACGTCGGTGCCCATATTCGGCGCGATCCAGGTGGCATTATCGCCAAAGAATTCGATGGTTTCGGAGCGGATAGGATCAATGGCAATCACTGGTTTGCCAGATTTTTTCAGCTGATGGAAGTATTCCAGCCCTTGCTCATCGGTACTGCTCCAGGCAATTTTTAAGGTATTCAGCGGGTTCATTCCCCACAGCACCACAACCTGGCTGTTTTCTAGAATCAGCGGCCAGGAGGCCTGCTGTTCATACACCTCTACAGAACCGACCACATGCGGCATGATCACCTGTGCTGCCCCGGTTGAATAATCGCCGCTATGCCCGGAATAACCGCCCGCCAGGTTCATATAACGTTGCAGTAAGGTTTGCGCTTTATGCAACACGCCAGAAGAGCGCCAGCCGTAAGATCCGGCAAAAATGGCCGATGGTCCGTTAGCTTTACGAATACGCTCATGTTGCTCATGAATCAGTTTTAATGCCTGTTCCCAGCTCACCTGTACATAGGTATCTTCGCCACGACCTTTCGCCGGTTGCAGTGGATTGTCGAGATAGCTTTTTCTCACCATCGGATGCTGAATACGCACCGTGGTGTGTACCTGATCCGCCGCCGTAGACTGTAAGGA
>NZ_JBQZXC010000178.1:0-5438 GCF_053555815.1 Shigella sp. SIG6
GCATAATGCGCCTGGGATTAATGGCGGGGGCTTTTAGGAATGAAAGAAAATGCAAGCAATAATATAATAATGGCCTAATTTCTTTGAACATCATTAAGCATATCATCATCGTCTATTTGCCAGAATCCGTCGACTTATAATCGCCAGAACGGCATATCAGGACGGTGCTGCGAACGCTGTGGCCCAAAACGTTCCAGTAAACTGTGTAGATGTTCGTAGATTTCCGAGCCATAATCGAAAAGGCGCGGATGTCTATTAAGGCATCCGGCTAATCTGTAAGCAATAACAACGGTTTATGCGGTGCGCGTTTTTCACCCTTGTGCCAGATTATTATATTGGCAATTGCCTGCTGTTCGAGCCCGCAAGTGAAGAGATATTACCTTGATCTCATTTGTTTTTTGTTGTCTACTCTGAGAACGAACAAGGACATCCCCCATGAATAAACTCCCCGCTCACCTTTCGCGCCAAAACTGCAAAATTGCTTCTACAAATCTGTCAGAAATAATCCCCCGACGGGCTGCCGTGCTGAAATGACTGCTTCGCAGTGCCGTCGTCCAGTTCTCCGGTGACCGGTACGCTGAACCGTAATATCCCGTGCTTAAATCGTCCGGGTCTTCATCAGGCGCGTTCGTCAGTCCTCTTTCACCTTGTTGCTGGAAGTCGACGAAAATAATATTGGCTAAAACATTATTTTGATAATTGCCATAAATAGCTTCATACGAATGCGGGAAATTTTCTTTCCAGTACCAGGTGGTATCGCCGCAAAACCACGGCGCGTCAGTAATATTATTAAGCTGAGAATGGTATTGTTTTAGATCCCTACGAAAGGCTTCAACCATATGATTAAAGTGTTGAGGGTGTGACGCGTAGTCACTGGTCATTAAGTCAAATTCGCCTTGCATCCAGCATACGCCGAGGAATTTGTTCTGCGGATTTTTTGCCAGTGCGGCTCGCGTTCTGCTGACTAAATCCTGGTACAGCGGAGTATCCGTTCCCCAACGACAAGCATCATGGCTGGCTCCGTGCCGTTCTGAATATGTCCCTTCGCTGCCCGCGGTAAAAGCCGATCCGCCACGGCAACACGGAACGATAAGAATCCCTGCATTATCAGGAATGAAGGGCAGTAATTTCCGTGCAATATGCAGTGCCTGGCCAACGGTGCCGTACTGTGTTTGATGATTCGTTGCCAGAGGATGGTGATAACCCTGCATATCCTGAACATCGTGTGGGCAGTGAGTCAGTGGAATAATGTCGTTAAAGTGACATGGCGGGCCTCCGGGATGCGTATGCGCAAATCTCGCTAATTGTTTAATTCTGGAATGAGGCGCATCTTCCCTGTCCGGTAATGGCAGTCCTTCGCCATACGCCATGGCATTAGACTGACCAGCAACGGTAAGAACATAGTAATAATCGGGCGATATTATTGCGTTCATATAATTTTCGCGTAATACAAATGACAAATTGATAGCAGGGCCCCTTTACCGGGGCCCTGAAGCGTTAGTTTTGTACTGTGACTTTATTATCCTTCACAGAAATTAAAACTGAATCCGTCACCGCTTTGCCGCCTGCAGTTTCACCGCCAATAATTAATAAACTATTATTCCAGGGCAATGATACTCCGTAGGCCCGACCTTGCGATAATTCACCCGATTTATCCCATTTCCCGTTATGCCAAAGATGAATATCAGTGCTATATGATTTTTTCAGGCCTTCATGCGCATAGTTCTTACCGTTCTGGTAATTTTCTCGTGAACCTTTGAATCCGGCCCCTCCGGCAAATATAAGAGAATCATTGCTTATCCCCGCAAAACCGCCAGCGACGCCATCTGGTGATGAGACGGGATCAAGCTTATTCCATTTTAAATTATTACCGGTGAAATCAAGTTCAAATACGGCATCCGTTCGCAATCCTGGTTTGGCTTCGCCATTAATAAGCCAGGTTTTATCACCTTTATTCACAACCGCCGCACCAGCCGTTCCGTACCAGGGCGATTCGCCAGCGTAACTCCATTGCTGTGTTGAGGGATCAAAAGACAACAGAAACTTATTGAAGAAATAATCTTCTGCTTTTTTGTCAAAATAGTGAGCGTTGATTTTATCTATAGCGGTTGAATCTTTTCCAGCCTCGTTGAGATCTTCAAAATAGCCATTGAAGATATTCTGGTTAACACCGCCAGTAACATAAGCCTTGCCGTTGTGTACAAAAGTCACATGACCCGCCATGCCCATCGGCGCGTGCGACATCAATTTAACCCAGCTATTGGTTTTGGGGTTGTATTTGTGTACGTCATTAAATACCTGAGTCAATCCCTCGCTGTTTTTGCCAATGCCGCCAAACACATACAGATTGCCATCAATAAATGCAGAGGTTGCTTGCTCTCTCGGTCCACCAGGGAATGCAGCTAACGCAGTCCATTTTTTATCTTTGGCCTGTGTATCTAGCTTGTACCATGCTGTACCTGCGCTACCTAAACCAATGTAGACAGTGTCGTTATCAATTGCTCCGGTACCACTTTTAAATGGCACAGGAGTTTCCGGTAATACAGACGCGTTTGCGGCAAATGAAGCCATCATGATAGCAAGCGCCATTATAGTTTTATTCATTGTGACTGTCTCCTGTCTACTACAGTTTAAATGACACACCAATGCGATAACTGTTTTCCGATAAATTATCTCTGCCGTTGTAAACACCCTGGCGGTCAAGGTAGTCATATTCTATGTATGGCGTAATATCGGGCGTCATATGGTATTGTAGAACAAAGGCATTTTCCGTCGCCCATTTCTTGTGGTTTGCATAGCGATAATCATTCTGTTTGCTGTATAGCGTCGTTTGCCATGCGAAGGTGAAATCACTATTAATATGGTAAGTGACATATCCATCCCAACGATGAACGTTATCACGAGACATATCACCGGATAAGTCTTGTTGTCGGTAAGCTTTCCAGTCGTAACGATAGCGAATGCCAAAATTAAGATCTTTTGTCGCGTCCCAGGACAGTTTTACGTAGGGTCCGTAGCGTGTGCCGTTGCTGCTAAAATGCGTTAACATTCCCGGGCGCACCGTCCATTGATCATCAAGTTTAATTGCGTAATTAACTTCAACCTGAACATCATTGAGTGCGGCATTTTCCTTTTTATTATCATGAATGGTATTCCAGGTATTACTTTCCATGCTTGCCCACCATCCATTTTGCCATCCCTCACTGACTTTGAGTCGAGTCTCATAGGCGTGGCTTCCACTACGATATCCACCACGTACGTCCAGTGTCGCAGCCTGAGAAATTAATGGGGACGAAAAGCACAGTAATAATACGCCAGAAAGTATTTTAGCCTTTTTCATAAATTTCACTCATTTGTAGGATACAGAAAGCAATACAAAGCCCGCATAAACAATTAGCATTTATGTTGTGTAATATTTTTTTGCCAGGCTTATAGTGTCTTTGGCAACGGGTAACTGTATTTTATATTTTTTGTATAAGGTCTCCTGTGAAAATTCTCTTTTAACATTATTTAAATAAACAGAGATCCAGATTAAATACCTGAGTATAAAATCTCTTCTGATTTTTAATTGATTTGAATATTCGTAAGTTATATCACTTACTCAACCCATTTTACCCAGAGTCATAAAATAGAGTGTCTGTTGATCTCATTTTCATATTCCTTTCAGACTGAAGTGCATTTTCATCACCCGATGTGAAAGAACTGAAGTGATGTTTGCCATAGATTACGAGATGCCCAGTCTCATTGACTATCGTGGTGCATCTTTATACCTGTTATACCAGATCAAAAATCACGCAATCCATACAACAAAACCAGATTTGCAATTCGCGTCACAAAATATGTCGATCTTTTTCTAAGAAGAAGATGCCATGTGAAGCCAGACGAACACTTGCGGTGGTCTTCAAAAACTAAAGATTTTCTTTTAACTATATGTTTTATAAATAATTTATTTAGAATCTAAACAAAGAAAGCTTTGCAAGCTAACTCAGTGAGAGTGGTGAAAATAAGGGTTTACCCGCCATCAGGCTGAGCATAATTCTCATCATGAAATATGTTTCTTGGTTTGTGGCTTGTAACTGGTCACTCCTGATGTCGATCTGGAGAGGCTTGTTGATGTTGGTGTTTTCAGGATGATGTTTCACTTAGTTTGTTTGCCGTATCGCCCGGCGAATAGCTGTGATTGAGGAAGGCTTAAGTCGTAGTGACCAAAGCTATATTTACCAACGGATGTAGATGAAAAAGCGTCGCCTGCGTTCCCCCATATCTCCAGGATAAAAAGGAATGTAACAATCTCATGGCCTAAGCTGACGAACCAGGCAGGAATAATCGCTAGGGATCTAAGAATTAGCATGATAATAGCCACTAAGAAATTACTGCGTTCCATGAAATAGCCATTTTGTGGCAAATGCAGTTAACTAATAATGTCATATTTGAGACGGCTAGTTGAACAAATATTAAATTTTGCTGAATTTTTTATGTTGATTTTACTTGTTACAGAACATATCACATGATATATAGATAAGATTAGTTGCATTAATGATGAGGGTTATTATTAGATTCGTATCAGATTGATAAATATATAAAGGTACATAGCATGCAAGAGCATGGCGTTTGTATGGCAAAGTTATTATAAGTAACTATCGCTACTCCATTTAAGTTCGCTCAGAAGAACTGGTCCACTTACGTAAGTTATTAAGCAAACGTTCGCTTTTATAAACATAATCAGGATAAAAATGTTGGATTATTGCTAACCCAGCACAGCTAGTGCGCGTCTGTAATTATAAGGGAAAACGATGAGGAATAAGGCTGATAACAAAAAAGGAACTTCCTTACCCATAGTGAAATCGAGTCACTCCTTAAAGCAGCAAATACCGGGCCTCATGCAACACGTAATTATTGTCTGATTTTGCTTTTTTTTATTCATGGTTTCCGGGCGAGTGAAATTTGTCGATTGAGGATTTCGGATATTGATCTTAAAGCAAAGTGTATATATATCCATCGATTAAAAAAAGGCTTTTCAACAACGCACCCGCTATTGAACAAAGAAGTTCAGGCTTTAAAAAACTGGTTGAGTATCCGTACTTCTTATCCGCATGCTGAGAGCGAGTGGGTATTTTTATCACGTAAGGGGAATCCGCTTTCTCGGCAACAGTTTTACCATATTATCTCGACTTCTGGTGGTAATGCCGGGTTGTCACTGGAGATTCATCCGCACATGTTACGCTATTCGTGTGGTTTTGCTTTGGCGAATATGGGAATAGATACGCGACTTATCTAGGATTATCTTGGGCATCGCAATATTCGTCATACTGTCTGGTATACCGCCAGCAATGCAGGGCGTTTTTACGGCATCTGGGATAGAGCCAGAGGACGACAGCGTCATGCTGTTTTATAGAGATAGTTGAGATACCAGGGATGGTGTTAAAAACTACATTATT
>NZ_JBQZXC010000179.1:0-5411 GCF_053555815.1 Shigella sp. SIG6
TAACACACTTCTTGCCGCACTGGCATTCATCGCTTTTCAGGCACAGGCGGTGAACGTCACCGTGGCGTATCAAACCTCAGCCGAACCGGCGAAAGTGGCTCAGGCCGACAACACCTTTGCTAAAGAGAGCGGGGCGAGCGTGGACTGGCGTAAGTTTGACAGCGGAGCCAGCATCGTGCGGGCGCTGGCTTCTGGCGACGCGCAAATCGGCAACCTCGGTTCCAGCCCATTAGCGGTTGCAGCCAGCCAACAGGTGCCGATTGAAGTCTTCTTGCTGGCGTCAAAACTGGGTAACTCCGAAGCGCTGGTGGTAAAGAAAACTATCAGCAAACCCGAAGATTTGATTGGTAAACGCATTGCCGTACCGTTTATCTCCACCACCCACTACAGCCTGCTGGCGGCGCTGAAACACTGGGGGATTAAACCAGGGCTAGTGGAGATTGTGAACCTGCAGCCGCCCGCGATTATCGCCGCATGGCAGCGGGGTGATATTGATGGTGCTTATGTTTGGGCACCGGCGGTTAACGCCCTGGAAAAAGACGGCAAGGTGCTGACCGATTCTGAACAGGTCGGGCAGTGGGGTGCGCCAACGCTGGACGTCTGGGGGGTGCGCAAAGATTTTGCCGAGAAACATCCTGAGGTCGTGAAAGCGTTCGCCAAAAGCGCCATCGATGCACAGCAACCGTACATTGCTAACCCTGACGCGTGGCTGAAACAGCCGGAAAACATCAGCAAACTGGCGCGTTTAAGCGGCGTGCCTGAAGGTGACGTTCCGGGGCTGGTGAAGGGAAATACCTATCTGACGCCGCAGCAACAAACGGCAGAACTGACCGGACCGGTGAACAAAGCAATCATCGACACCGCGCAGTTTTTGAAAGAGCAGGGCAAGGTCCCGGCTGTAGCGAATGATTACAGCCAGTACGTTACCTCGCGCTTCGTGCAATAAAAGGAGGCGCAGATGCTGCAAATCTCTCATCTCTATGCCGATTATGGCGGCAAACCGGCACTGGAAGATATCAACCTGACGCTGGAAAGCGGCGAGCTACTGGTGGTGCTGGGGCCGTCCGGCTGCGGTAAAACCACCCTGCTGAATCTGATTGCCGGTTTTGTGCCTTATCAGCATGGCAGCATTCAACTGGCGGGTAAGCGTATTGAGGGACCGGGAGCAGAGCGTGGCGTAGTTTTTCAGAATGAAGGGCTGCTACCGTGGCGCAATGTACAGGACAACGTGGCGTTCGGCCTGCAATTGGCAGGTATAGAGAAAATGCAGCGACTGGAAATCGCGCACCAGATGCTGAAAAAAGTGGGGCTGGAAGGCGCAGAAAAACGCTATATCTGGCAGCTTTCCGATGGTCAACGTCAGCGGGTGGGGATTGCCCGCGCGCTGGCGGCGAATCCCCAGCTGTTATTACTCGACGAACCGTTTGGTGCGCTGGACGCCTTCACCCGCGACCAGATGCAAACTCTGCTGCTGAAACTCTGGCAGGAGACGGGCAAGCAGGTGCTGTTGATTACCCACGATATAGAAGAAGCGGTGTTTATGGCGACTGAACTGGTTCTGCTTTCATCCGGCCCTGGCCGTGTGCTGGAGCGGCTGCCGCTCAACTTTGCTCGCCGCTTTGTTGCGGGAGAGTCGAGCCGCAGCATCAAGTCCGATCCACAATTCATCGCCATGCGCGAATATGTTTTAAGCCGCGTATTTGAGCAACGGGAGGCGTTCCCATGAGTGTGCTCATTAATGAAAAACTGCATTCGCGGCGGCTGAAATGGCGCTGGCCGCTCTCGCGTCAGGTGACCTTAAGCATTGGCACGTTAGCGGTTTTACTCACTGTATGGTGGACGGTGGCGGCGCTGCAACTGATTAGCCCGCTGTTTTTGCCGCCGCCGCAACAAGTACTGGCAAAACTGCTCACCATTGCCGGACCGCAGGGATTTATGGACAGCCACGCTGTGGCAGCATCTGGCAGCCAGCCTGACGCGCATTGTGCTGGCGCTACTCGCGGCGGTGGTGATCGGTATTCCGGTCGGGATCGCCATGGGGCTAAGCCCGACGGTGCGCGGCATTCTGGATCCGGTAATCGAACTTTATCGTCCGGTGCCACCGCTGGCTTATTTGCCGCTGATGGTGATCTGGTTTGGTATTGGTGAAACCTCGAAGATCTTACTGATCTATTTAGCGATTTTTGCGCCGGTGGCGATGTCGCCGCTGGCAGGGGTGAAAAGCGCGCAGCAGGTTCGCATTCGTGCCGCCCAGTCGCTGGGTGCCAGCCGTGCGAAGGTGCTGTGGTTTGTCATTTTGCCCGGCGCGCTGCCGGAAATCCTCACCGGATTACGCATTGGTCTGGGTGTGGGCTGGTCTACGCTGGTAGCGGCGGAGCTGATTGCCGCGACACGCGGTTTAGGATTTATGGTTCAGTCAGCGGGTGAATTTCTCGCGACTGACGTGGTACTGGCGGGGATCGCGGTGATTGCGATTATCGCCTTTCTTTTAGAACTGGGTCTGCGCGCGTTACAGCGCCGTCTGACGCCCTAGCATGGAGAAGTACAATGAGTGAACGTCTGAGCATTACCCCGCTGGGGCCGTATATCGGCGCACAAATTTCGGGTGCCGACCTGACGCGCCCGTTAAGCGATAATCAGTTTGAACAGCTTTACCATGCGGTGCTGCGCCATCAGGTGGTATTTCTGCGCGATCAAGCTATTACGCCGCAGCAGCAACGCGCGCTGGCCCAGCGTTTTGGCGAACTGCATATTCACCCTGTTTACCCTCATGCCGAAGGGGTTGACGAGATCATCGTGCTGGATACCCATAACGATAATCCGCCGGATAACGACAACTGGCATACCGATGTGACATTTATTGAAACGCCACCCGCAGGGGCGATTCTGGCAGCTAAAGAGTTACCTTCGACCGGCGGTGATACGCTCTGGACCAGCGGTATTGCGGCCTATGAGGCGCTCTCTGCTCCCTTCCGCCAGCTGCTGAGCTGGCTGCGTGCGGAGCATGATTTCCGTAAATCATTCCCGGAATACAAATACCGCAAAACCGAGGAGGAACATCAACGCTGGCGCGAGGCGGTCGCGAAAAATCCTCCGTTGCTACATCCGGTGGTGCGAACGCATCCGGTGAGCGGTAAACAGGCGCTGTTTGTGAATGAAGGCTTTACTACGCGAATTGTCGATGTCAGCGAGAAAGAGAGCGAAGCCTTGTTAGGCTTTTTATTCGCCCATATCACTAAACCGGAGTTTCAGGTGCGTTGGCGCTGGCAACCGAATGATATTGCGATTTGGGATAACCGCGTGACTCAGCACTATGCCAATGCCGATTACCTGCCACAGCGGCGGATTATGCATCGGGCGACGATCCTTGGGGATAAACCGTTTTATCGGGCGGGGTGATACGAGTGCGGACGGTTCCCTCGCCCCCTTGGGGAGAGGGTTAGGGTGAGGGGGCGTTCACCGTACTTTCAACAGGTTAACTCCCCCTTTCTGAGAGGAAAAAAATTAACGCAGAATCTTCTTCTCAGCCAAATCCAGCGCAAAGTAGCTGAAAATCAGATCCGCACCCGCACGCTTAATTGAACCTAAGCTTTCGAGCACGACTTTCTCTTCATCTATAGCACCCGCCAGCGCGGCGAACTTAATCATCGCGTACTCACCGCTCACCTGATACGCGCCAATCGGCAATTCAGTACGTTCACGCAGCTCACGCACGATGTCGAGGTACGCTCCAGCAGGTTTAACCATCAAGCAGTCTGCGCCCTGGGCTTCATCCAGCAGTGACTCACGAATCGCCTCGCGACGGTTCATTGGGTTCATCTGATAGCTTTTGCGGTCGCCTTTTAATGCGCTTCCGGCAGCTTCACGGAACGGGCCATAAAAGGAAGAGGCGAACTTGGTCGAATACGACATAATCGCCGTATCTTTAAAGCCTGCAGCGTCCAGCGCCTGACGAATCGCCTGTACCTGGCCGTCCATCGCGGCGGAAGGGGCGATGAAGTCTGCGCCTGCAGCAGCTGCAACCACGGCTTGCTTGCCTAAATTTTCCAGAGTCGCGTCGTTGTCGACGCCATGCTCGCACAGCACACCGCAGTGACCGTGAGAAGTGTATTCACAGAAACAAGTGTCTGACATGACGATCATTTCTGGCACAGTCTGCTTGCAGATGCGCGACATACGCGCCACCAGTCCATCTTCCCGCCAGGCGTCGCTGCCGGTTTCATCGGTATGGTGAGAGATGCCAAAAGTCATTACGGAACGGATACCGGCGTTGGCGATGCGTTCAATTTCGCGTGCCAGATGTTTCTCTGGAATGCGCATCACGCCTGGCATGGCTTCAACGGCTTTGTAGTCGTCAATTTCTTCTTCAACAAAGATCGGCAACACCAGGTCGTTAAGGCTAAGTGTTGTCTCTTCAAACATAGCGCGCAGCGCAGGAGATTTGCGCAGGCGACGAGGGCGTTGGATTAAGTCTGTCATGGTCTGCCTGATGTTTGTGGAATTAAGGTGCACAGTATACCTGAAGCGGGGCAGGAGTGTTTTACGAAAGTTGTCGCGATGTTGACAAGAAGAGAATGAAAGAGAGACCAGGACATCTTTGTAATAGAAATAGCAATAATTTCATATTCACTGAAAATATTTTTAATCTTTATTTATAGCTCTTGGTTATTATTTTTTTTGTCGTTTGGTTGTGCTGCTATAAATTGAATAATTCAAACTTTGTTGTATATTGATAAGATATTTATCTGGTTTGTGTTTTTGATATTTATAACGCGTATGCATCAAAAATAACATTATCTGCAACATGCTGAAATATCGTCCTTTTATCAATTTGATGCGTGTTTTCCTCCATAAATTATATATGTCCACATTCGGACTTAGGGGAAAGAATAATTGAACCATTCGTCTGTAACGCAGCATAATCGTTAGCGCGAAACATAATATGTTTTCTATGCATTGATAATTGATGGATCAACTTATTACGTCCCTGAGGAGGGATGACAAATGCACTCCTGGAAAAAGAAACTTGTAGTATCACAATTAGCATTGGCTTGCACTCTGGCTATCACCTCTCAGGCTAATGCAGCGACCAACGATATTTCTGGTCAAACTTACAATACTTTCCATCACTACAACGACGCCACCTATGCTGATGACGTTTACTATGATGGTTATGTAGGCTGGAACAACTATGCCGCTGATAGCTATTACAACGGCGATATCTACCCGGTCATTAATAACGCTACCGTTAACGGCGTGATTTCTACCTACTATCTGGACGACGGTATTTCTACCAATACCAACGCCAATAGTCTGACAATCAAAAACAGCACTATTCACGGTATGATTTATTCCGAGTGCATGACAACTGATTGTGCTGATCGTGCGGATGATTACTACCATGACCGTCT
>NZ_JBQZXC010000180.1:0-5371 GCF_053555815.1 Shigella sp. SIG6
ATAAATGAAACTTATAAATAACACCTTCCCCATAATAATAAAAATCAGCATAAGTACCCGAGGTAAATAAAATGATTCTGGACACCGTTGACGAAAAAAGGAAAGGTGTGCATACCCGCTATTTAATATTACTGATTATTTTTATTGTTACCGCCGTTAACTACGCCGATCGTGCAACGCTGTCTATTGCTGGTACCGAAGTGGCAAAAGAGTTGCAGTTAAGTGCGGTTTCGATGGGTTACATCTTCTCCGCTTTTGGCTGGGCCTACTTGCTGATGCAAATCCCCGGCGGCTGGTTGCTTGATAAGTTTGGCTCGAAAAAAGTTTACACCTACAGCCTCTTTTTCTGGTCGCTGTTCACCTTCCTGCAAGGCTTTGTTGATATGTTCCCGCTGGCCTGGGCAGGGATCTCCATGTTCTTTATGCGCTTTATGCTGGGATTCTCGGAAGCTCCATCATTCCCGGCGAACGCCCGTATTGTCGCCGCCTGGTTCCCGACGAAAGAACGTGGTACTGCCTCCGCCATCTTTAACTCGGCACAATATTTCTCGCTGGCGCTCTTTTCGCCTCTGCTTGGCTGGCTGACTTTCGCCTGGGGATGGGAGCACGTCTTTACCGTTATGGGGGGGATTGGTTTTGTGCTGACGGCGCTGTGGATCAAGTTGATTCATAACCCGACAGATCACCCACGTATGTCTGAGGAAGAGCTGAAGTTTATCTCTGAAAATGGCGCGGTGGTCGATATGGACCACAAAAAGCCGGGCAGCGCGGCAGCAAGCGGTCCCAAACTGCATTACATCAAGCAATTGCTCTCTAACCGCATGATGTTGGGCGTATTTTTCGGACAATATTTTATCAACACCATCACCTGGTTCTTCCTCACCTGGTTCCCGATTTATCTGGTGCAGGAAAAAGGCATGTCGATTCTGAAAGTGGGTCTGGTCGCCTCGATTCCGGCACTGTGTGGTTTTGCGGGCGGCGTGCTGGGAGGTGTCTTCTCGGATTATCTGATCAAACGCGGTTTATCCCTGACCCTGGCACGTAAGCTACCGATTGTGCTGGGAATGTTGCTGGCTTCTACCATCATCTTATGTAACTACACCAACAACACCACGCTGGTGGTCATGCTGATGGCGCTGGCTTTTTTTGGCAAAGGATTTGGTGCTCTGGGCTGGCCGGTGATTTCTGACACCGCGCCGAAAGAGATTGTTGGCCTCTGTGGCGGCGTCTTTAACGTCTTTGGCAATGTTGCCTCCATTGTCACTCCACTGGTGATTGGCTACCTGGTAAGTGAACTGCACTCTTTCAATGCAGCACTGGTTTTCGTGGGATGTTCAGCGCTGATGGCGATGGTCTGCTACCTCTTCGTAGTTGGCGACATTAAACGTATGGAATTGCAGAAATAAGCAAAGGTATAAGCGATGAATAACGATGTTTTCCCGAATAAATTCAAAGCCGCACTGGCTGCGAAACAGGTACAAATTGGTTGCTGGTCAGCACTCTCTAACCCGATTAGCACTGAAGTTCTTGGTTTGGCTGGGTTTGACTGGCTGGTGCTGGATGGCGAACATGCGCCAAACGATATCTCCACGTTTATTCCGCAGTTAATGGCCTTGAAAGGCAGCGCCAGCGCGCCAGTAGTGCGAGTGCCGACCAACGAGCCGGTAATTATTAAGCGTCTTCTGGATATCGGTTTCTATAACTTCCTGATTCCTTTTGTAGAAACAAAAGAGGAAGCAGAGCAGGCGGTGGCATCAACCCGTTACCCACCGGAAGGCATTCGCGGCGTCTCCGTTTCTCACCGCGCCAATATGTTTGGCACCGTGGCGGATTATTTCGCTCAGTCGAACAAGAACATCACTATTCTGGTCCAGATAGAAAGTCAGCAGGGCGTAGATAACGTCGATGCCATTGCCGCTACCGAAGGCGTAGACTGCATCTTCGTCGGCCCCAGCGATCTGGCCGCGGCATTAGGCCATCTCGGCAATGCATCACACCCGGATGTACAAAAAGCAATTCAGCACATTTTTAACTGTGCCAGCGCGCACGGCAAACCCAGCGGTATCCTCGCGCCGGTCGAAGCCGATGCGCGTCGTTATCTGGAATGGGGCGCGACGTTTGTGGCTGTCGGCAGCGATCTCGGCGTCTTCCGCTCTGCCACTCATAAACTGGCTGATACCTTTAAAAAATAACCACCACCGCAACAAGAGAGATGATTGATATGACTATGAAAGTTGGTTTTATTGGCCTGGGGATTATGGGTAAACCAATGAGTAAAAACCTTCTGAAAGCAGGTTACTCGCTGGTGGTTGCTGACCGTAACCCAGAAGCTATTGCTGACGTGATTGCTGCAGGTGCAGAAACAGCCTCTACGGCTAAAGCGATCGCTGAACAGTGCGACGTCATCATAACCATGCTGCCAAACTCCCCTCATGTGAAAGAGGTGGCGCTGGGTGAGAATGGCATTATTGAAGGCGCGAAGCCAGGTACGGTATTGATCGATATGAGTTCTATCGCACCGCTGGCAAGCCGTGAAATCAGCGAAGCGCTGAAAGCGAAAGGCATTGATATGCTGGATGCTCCGGTGAGCGGCGGTGAACCGAAAGCCATCGACGGTACGCTGTCAGTGATGGTGGGCGGCGACAAGGCTATTTTCGACAAATACTATGATTTGATGAAAGCAATGGCGGGTTCCGTGGTGCATACCGGGGCAATTGGTGCAGGTAACGTCACCAAACTGGCGAATCAGGTCATTGTGGCGCTGAATATTGCCGCGATGTCAGAAGCGTTAACGCTGGCAACTAAAGCGGGCGTTAACCCGGACCTGGTGTATCAGGCAATTCGCGGTGGACTGGCGGGCAGTACCGTGCTGGATGTCAAAGCGCCGATGGTGATGGACCGCAACTTCAAGCCGGGCTTCCGTATTGATCTGCATATTAAGGATCTGGCAAATGCGCTGGATACTTCCCACGGCGTCGGCGCGCAACTGCCGCTCACAGCTGCGGTTATGGAGATGATGCAGGCACTGCGAGCAGATGGTTTAGGAACGGCGGATCATAGCGCCCTGGCGTGCTACTACGAAAAACTGGCGAAAGTCGAAGTTACTCGTTAATGACGTCGTGCCCGGATGGCGTATTGCAATCCGGGCCTGGAATCCAGGCCGAATAAGAGAAACGCCCTCCGGCGTCATGTGGTAACAGGCATAGGTATGAAAATCGTAATCGCCCCAGACTCTTATAAAGAAAGTTTATCTGCCAGCGAGGTTGCGCAGGCGATAGAAAAAGGATTTCGGGAAATTTTTCCTGATGCACAGTACGTTTCTATTCCGGTTGCCGACGGTGGCGAAGGAACGGTGGAAGCGATGATTGCAGCCACCCAGGGTTCTGAACGTCACGCCTGGGTTACAGGGCCGCTGGGCGAGAAAGTGAATGCCAGTTGGGGGATCTCCGGCGATGGCAAAACCGCGTTTATTGAAATGGCGGCGGCCAGTGGGCTGGAGCTGGTACCTGCGGAAAAACGCGATCCACTCGTGACCACTTCACGCGGCACAGGCGAGTTAATCCTGCAGGCGCTGGAGAGCGGCGCGACAAACATTATTATCGGCATTGGCGGTAGCGCTACAAATGATGGCGGCGCAGGCATGGTACAGGCGCTGGGGGCGAAATTATGCGACGCCAACGGCAATGAAATTGGTTTTGGCGGCGGTAGTCTTAATACTCTGAATGATATTGATATTTCCGGCCTCGATCCGCGCTTAAAAGATTGCGTCATTCGCGTCGCTTGTGATGTCACCAATCCGCTGGTGGGCGATAACGGTGCATCGCGCATCTTTGGCTCACAAAAGGGAGCCAGTGAAGCGATGATTGTTGAGCTGGACAATAACCTCTCTCACTATGCCGATGTCATTAAAAAAGCGCTGCATGTTGATGTAAAAGATGTCCCCGGCGCAGGAGCTGCGGGCGGTATGGGTGCGGCGCTGATGGCGTTTCTTGGTGCGGAACTGAAAAGTGGTATTGAAATCGTCACTACGGCGCTGAATCTGGAGGAACATATTCACGATTGTACGCTGGTGATCACCGGTGAAGGGCGTATTGACAGCCAGAGTATTCACGGCAAGGTACCGATTGGCGTCGCAAACGTGGCGAAGAAGTACCATAAACCGGTGATTGGCATTGCGGGTAGCCTGACCGATGATGTTGGCGTTGTACATCAGCATGGCATTGATGCGGTCTTCAGCGTATTGACCAGCATAGGTACGTTGGACGAAGCATTCCGCGGGGCTTATGACAATATCTGCCGTGCTTCACGTAATATTGCCGCGACACTGGCGATTGGAATGCGCAACGCGGGGTGACAAGGGCGCGCAAACCCTCTATACTGCGCGCCGAAGCTGACCAGACAGTCGCCGCTTCGTTGTCGTCCTCTTCGGGGGAGACGGGCGGAGGGGAGGAAAGTCCGGGCTCCATAGGGCAGGGTGCCAGGTAACGCCTGGGGGGGAAACCCACGACCAGTGCAACAGAGAGCAAACCGCCGATGGCCCGTGCAAGCGGGATCAGGTAAGGGTGAAAGGGTGCGGTAAGAGCGCACCGCGCGGCTGGTAACAGTCCGTGGCACGGTAAACTCCACCCGGAGCAAGGCCAAATAGGGGTTCATAAGGTACGGCCCGTACTGAACCCGGGTAGGCTGCTTGAGCCAGTGAGCGATTGCTGGCCTAGATGAATGACTGTCCACGACAGAACCCGGCTTATCGGTCAGTTTCACCTGTTTTACGTAAAAACCCGCTTCGGCGGGTTTTTGCTTTTGGAGGGGCAGAAAGATGAATGACTGTCCACGACGCTATACCCAAAAGAAAGCGGCTTATCGGTCAGTTTCACCTGATATACGTAAAAACCCGCTTCGGCGGGTTTTTGCTTTTGGAGGGGCAGAAAGATGAATGACTGTCCACGACACTATACCCAAAAGAAAGCGGATTATCGGTCAGTTTCACCTGATGTACGTAATAAACCGTTCCGGCGGGTTTCAGATTGTTGAGTGCGCTTTATTCATGCCGGATGCTGCGTGAACGCCTTATCCTGCCTACAAAAGCACGCAAATTCAATATATTGCAGAGATGGCGTAGGCCTGATAAGCGTAGCGCATCAGGCATTTTTGCGGTTGCCATCAGTTTCAAACCCGCGTCGATAAGTTTTTGCTTTTGGTGCTCAGGGTAAGATGAATATCTACGGTATTAATAATAGACTTTGTAAGAAGTTATTAAGTCTATATTGCATTTAAAAGGTCGTAATTATACGTATAGTCCTCTCTGGTAAAATATTGATTCTCTGAGTTATATGCTTCATATGTGTTATATTCCCCGACCTCAAAGCCATTG
>NZ_JBQZXC010000181.1:0-5361 GCF_053555815.1 Shigella sp. SIG6
TTAACTGACTGGCATTACAGCTCAAGGGCTGCCGTTTTGTGTTTCAGGTTTCTGTTATGTATTGCTGCTGTTTGCGGCGATGATTTTCGCTACTTTTTCAGCTTGCGCATTCATCTGCATCTGACGGTATGCATTTTCCATCAGCGGCAGCGCATCACGCGTAGCCTGGGTATCCGGGTAGTCGCGCAACATGCCTTCTACGCGGTTAACGACGGCAACCCATGCGCCACGTTCTGTATAGTACTCGGCCACGGAGTATTCATATTTCGCCAGACGATCTTTCAGGAATACCAGACGTTTGGTGGCATCGGTAGTGTACTGACTGTTCGGATAGCCGCGCACCAGTTTGGAAAAGTCACTAAACGCAGCTCGTGCATGTTGAGGATCGCGATCGCTACGGTCAACGCCAAAGAACCCTTGCAGCGCACTGTCATCCAGCGCCATATTGGTCAGGCCACGCATGTACATGACATAATCGATATTCGGATGGGTCGGGTTAAGGCGAATAAAACGATCGATGGCAGCCTGCGCTAACGGCAAATCGGCGTTTTTATAGTAGGCGTAGATGAGATCCAGCTGCACCTGCTGCGAATACGGACCAAACGGATAGCGATTATCTAACGCTTCCAGTTGCGTTATTGCCTGTCTCCAGTTACCGTCCTGCAGCTTTTGTTGTGCAGTCGCGTAAATTTCATTTGGCGGATTATCAGGTACTTCTTCCTTTGACCCCGAGCAACCCGCCAAAAACAGGCTTAGTGTGGCGGCTGCCACCAGATATTTCATGCGCGTCATGACGTTTTGACTTTCCTCAAAATGTAATACGGGAGATTCTCTGTTCCTGCTCCCGGTTAAGACCAGCTACAATAGCACACTATATTAAACGGCAAAGCCGTAAAACCCCAACGATAAACGAAGAAGCAGTATATATGGCACAACGAGTACAGCTCACTGCAACGGTGTCCGAAAACCAACTCGGTCAACGCTTAGATCAGGCTTTGGCCGAAATGTTCCCGGATTATTCACGTTCGCGAATAAAAGAATGGATCCTCGACCAGCGCGTGCTGGTAAACGGCAAAGTTTGTGATAAGCCGAAAGAAAAAGTATTGGGTGGCGAGCAGGTTGCCATCAACGCTGAGATTGAAGAAGAAGCGCGTTTTGAACCGCAGGATATCCCTCTGGATATCGTCTATGAGGATGAAGATATCATCGTCATTAATAAACCGCGCGACCTAGTGGTACATCCTGGCGCGGGTAACCCGGATGGCACGGTACTGAATGCGTTGCTTCATTACTATCCGCCCATTGCCGATGTACCACGTGCGGGCATCGTCCATCGTCTGGATAAAGACACCACTGGCCTGATGGTTGTGGCAAAAACCGTTCCGGCTCAGACGCGTTTAGTCGAATCTTTGCAACGACGTGAAATTACTCGTGAGTATGAAGCGGTGGCGATTGGTCATATGACCGCTGGCGGTACAGTAGATGAACCCATCAGCCGCCACCCGACCAAACGTACTCACATGGCGGTGCATCCGATGGGCAAACCGGCGGTGACTCACTATCGCATCATGGAACACTTCCGTGTGCACACGCGTCTGCGGTTGCGTCTGGAAACTGGACGTACGCACCAGATCCGCGTGCATATGGCCCATATCACTCATCCGCTGGTGGGCGATCCGGTTTATGGTGGCCGTCCGCGTCCGCCAAAAGGTGCTTCGGAAGCATTTATCTCCACGCTGCGTAAGTTTGACCGCCAGGCGCTTCATGCAACCATGCTGCGTCTTTATCACCCGATCTCCGGCATCGAAATGGAATGGCATGCGCCTATTCCACAAGATATGGTGGAGCTGATTGAGGTGATGCGCGCCGATTTCGAAGAGCATAAGGATGAAGTGGACTGGTTATGAGTAAGCTGATTGTCCCGCAGTGGCCGCTGCCAAAAGGTGTTGCGGCCTGTAGCTCCACTCGTATCGGCGGCGTGAGCTTGCCCCCGTATGACTCACTCAACCTCGGTGCCCATTGTGGCGATAACCCGGATCACGTTGAGGAGAATCGCAAGCGACTTTTTGCTGCGGGCAATTTGCCTTCTAAACCGGTCTGGCTTGAGCAGGTACACGGCAAAGATGTGCTTAAGCTTACTGGCGAACCTTATGCCTCAAAACGAGCAGATGCCTCTTATAGCAATACGCCTGGCACGGTTTGCGCAGTGATGACTGCCGACTGCCTCCCTGTGCTGTTTTGCAATCGAGCGGGAACGGAAGTCGCCGCCGTTCATGCTGGCTGGCGTGGACTGTGCGCAGGCGTGCTGGAAGAGACGGTTTCCTGTTTTGCTGATAAACCTGAAAACATTCTCGCCTGGTTAGGGCCGGCAATTGGTCCACGCGCGTTCGAAGTGGGGGCGGAGGTTCGCGAGGCGTTTATGGCAGTAGACGCTAAAGCAAGTGCAGCTTTCATTCAGCATGGTGATAAGTATCTGGCGGATATTTATCAGCTTGCCCGGCAGCGTCTGGCGAACGTGGGTGTTGAGCAAA
This sequence comes from Shigella sp. SIG6, assembly GCF_053555815.1. Classification (NCBI taxonomy): domain Bacteria; kingdom Pseudomonadati; phylum Pseudomonadota; class Gammaproteobacteria; order Enterobacterales; family Enterobacteriaceae; genus Shigella; species Shigella sp. SIG6. Next base: position 2,532 of record NZ_JBQZXC010000181.1, read on the forward strand.
TTTTCGGCGGCGACCGTTGTACATATACGGAAAATGAGACTTTCTTCTCTTATCGTCGCGACAAGACCACCGGTCGTATGGCAAGTTTCATTTGGCTGATATAACCTAAAGAATCAAGACGATCCGGTACGCGTGATTTTCTTTTCACATTAATCTGGTCAATAACCTTGAATAATTGAGGGATGACCTCATTTAATCTCCAGTAGCAACTTTGATCCGTTATGGGAGGAGTTATGCGTCTGGATCGTCTTACTAATAAATTCCAGCTTGCTCTTGCCGATGCCCAATCACTTGCACTCGGGCACGACAACCAATTCATCGAACCACTTCATTTAATGAGCGCCCTGCTGAATCAGGAAGGGGGTTCGGTTAGTCCTTTATTAACATCCGCTGGCATAAATGCTGGCCAGTTGCGCACAGATATCAATCAGGCATTAAATCGTTTACCGCAGGTTGAAGGTACTGGTGGTGATGTCCAGCCATCACAGGATCTGGTGCGCGTTCTTAATCTTTGCGACAAGCTGGCGCAAAAACGTGGTGATAACTTTATCTCGTCAGAACTGTTCGTTCTGGCGGCACTTGAGTCTCGCGGCACGCTGGCCGACATCCTGAAAGCAGCAGGGGCGACCACCGCCAACATTACTCAAGCGATTGAACAAATGCGTGGAGGTGAAAGCGTGAACGATCAAGGTGCTGAAGACCAACGTCAGGCTTTGAAAAAATATACCATCGACCTTACCGAACGAGCCGAACAGGGCAAACTCGATCCGGTGATTGGTCGTGATGAAGAAATTCGCCGTACCATTCAGGTGCTGCAACGTCGTACTAAAAATAACCCGGTACTGATTGGTGAACCCGGCGTCGGTAAAACTGCCATCGTTGAAGGTCTGGCGCAGCGTATTATCAACGGCGAAGTGCCGGAAGGATTGAAAGGCCGCCGCGTACTGGCGCTGGATATGGGCGCGCTGGTGGCTGGGGCGAAATATCGCGGTGAGTTTGAAGAACGTTTAAAAGGCGTGCTTAACGATCTTGCCAAACAGGAAGGCAACGTCATCCTGTTTATCGACGAATTACATACCATGGTCGGCGCGGGTAAAGCCGATGGCGCAATGGACGCCGGAAACATGCTGAAACCGGCGCTGGCGCGTGGTGAATTGCACTGCGTAGGTGCCACGACGCTTGACGAATATCGCCAGTACATCGAAAAAGATGCTGCGCTGGAACGTCGTTTCCAGAAAGTGTTTGTTGCCGAGCCTTCTGTTGAAGATACCATTGCGATTCTGCGTGGCCTGAAAGAACGTTACGAATTGCACCACCATGTGCAAATTACTGACCCGGCAATTGTTGCAGCAGCGACGTTGTCTCATCGCTACATTGCTGACCGTCAGCTGCCGGATAAAGCCATCGACCTGATCGATGAAGCAGCATCCAGCATTCGTATGCAGATTGACTCAAAACCAGAAGAACTCGACCGACTCGATCGTCGTATCATCCAGCTCAAACTGGAACAACAGGCGTTAATGAAAGAGTCTGATGAAGCCAGTAAAAAACGCCTGGATATGCTCAACGAAGAACTGAGCGACAAAGAACGTCAGTACTCCGAGTTAGAAGAAGAGTGGAAAGCAGAGAAGGCATCGCTTTCTGGTACGCAGACCATTAAAGCGGAACTGGAACAGGCGAAAATCGCTATTGAACAGGCTCGCCGTGTGGGGGACCTGGCGCGGATGTCTGAACTGCAATACGGCAAAATCCCGGAACTGGAAAAGCAACTGGAAGCCGCAACGCAGCTCGAAGGCAAAACTATGCGTCTGTTGCGTAATAAAGTGACCGATGCCGAAATTGCTGAAGTGCTGGCGCGTTGGACGGGGATTCCGGTTTCTCGCATGATGGAAAGCGAGCGCGAAAAACTGCTGCGTATGGAGCAAGAACTGCACCATCGCGTCATTGGTCAGAACGAAGCGGTTGATGCGGTATCTAACGCTATTCGCCGTAGCCGTGCGGGGTTGGCGGATCCAAATCGCCCGATTGGTTCATTCCTGTTCCTCGGCCCAACGGGTGTGGGGAAAACTGAGCTTTGTAAGGCGCTGGCGAACTTTATGTTTGATAGCGACGAGGCGATGGTCCGTATCGATATGTCCGAATTTATGGAGAAACACTCGGTGTCTCGTCTGGTTGGTGCGCCTCCGGGATATGTCGGTTATGAAGAAGGTGGCTACCTGACCGAAGCTGTGCGTCGTCGTCCGTATTCCGTCATCCTGCTGGATGAAGTGGAAAAAGCGCATCCGGATGTCTTCAATATTCTGTTGCAAGTACTGGATGATGGGCGTCTGACTGACGGGCAGGGGAGAACGGTCGACTTCCGTAATACGGTTGTCATTATGACCTCTAACCTCGGTTCCGATCTGATTCAGGAACGCTTCGGTGAACTGGATTATGCGCACATGAAAGAGCTGGTGCTCGGTGTGGTTAGCCATAACTTCCGTCCGGAATTCATTAACCGTATTGATGAAGTTGTGGTCTTCCATCCGCTGGGTGAACAGCACATTGCCTCGATTGCGCAGATTCAGTTGAAACGTCTGTACAAACGTCTGGAAGAACGTGGTTATGAAATCCACATTTCTGACGAGGCGCTGAAACTGCTGAGCGAGAACGGTTACGATCCAGTCTATGGTGCACGTCCTTTGAAACGTGCTATCCAGCAGCAGATCGAAAACCCGCTGGCACAGCAAATACTGTCTGGTGAATTGGTTCCGGGTAAAGTGATTCGCCTGGAAGTTAATGAAGACCGGATTGTCGCTGTCCAGTAATGATAAAACGAGCCCTTCGGGGC
>NZ_JBQZXC010000182.1:0-5264 GCF_053555815.1 Shigella sp. SIG6
TTGATCACCATGTTCTCGTTTATGGGCGCAGAAATTGTCACCATTGCCGCCGCGGAATCCGACACGCCGGAAAAACACATTGTCCGCGCCACCAACTCGGTTATCTGGCGTATTTCTATCTTCTATTTGTGCTCTATTTTTGTCGTCGTGGCATTAATACCGTGGAATATGCCGGGGCTGAAAGCCGTTGGATCTTATCGCTCGGTTCTGGAATTGCTCAATATTCCCCATGCGAAATTAATCATGGACTGTGTGATATTACTTTCCGTAACCAGTTGCCTGAACTCGGCCCTGTATACCGCCTCAAGGATGCTCTACTCCTTAAGCCGTCGCGGTGATGCTCCCGCGGTAATGGGTAAAATCAACCGCAGTAAAACCCCGTACGTGGCGGTGTTACTCTCCACCGGCGCGGCATTCTTAACGGTGGTGGTGAACTATTACGCGCCTGCGAAGGTATTTAAATTTCTGATCGACAGCTCCGGCGCTATCGCCCTGCTGGTTTATTTAGTCATCGCCGTTTCACAGTTGCGGGTGCGCAAAATTCTGCGAGCAGAAGGAAGCGAAATTCGCTTGCGAATGTGGCTTTATCCCTGGCTCACCTGGCTGGTCATCGGCTTTATTACCTTTGTGTTGGTAGTGATGCTATTCCGTCCGGCGCAACAGTTAGAAGTGATCTCCACCGGCTTATTAGCGATAGGGATTATCTGTACCGTGCCAATTATGGCTCGCTGGAAAAAGCTGGTATTGTGGCAAAAAACACCCGTTCATAATACGCGCTGATAATGATCAGGAGTCACACCATGACCATTACGTCTCTGGATGGCTATCGCTCGCGGTAATTTTCAACCGGATGAAAAATTACGGATGAGTTTACTGACATCGCGTTATGCACTTGGCGTTGGGCCGTTGCGGGAAGCACTTTCTCAACTGGTGGCGGAACGGCTGGTCACGGTGGTGAATCAAAAAGGGTATCGGGTGGCGTCTATGTCAGAGCAGGAGCTGCTCGATATTTTCGACGCCCGCGCCAATATGGAAGCGATGCTGGTCAGTCTGGCGATTGCCCGCGGTGGCGATGAATGGGAGGCAGACGTTCTCGCAAAAGCGCATCTGCTCAGTAAGCTGGAAGCCTGTGACGCCAGCGAGAAAATGCTTGATGAGTGGGATCTGCGTCATCAGGCGTTTCATACAGCAATTGTGGCGGGCTGTGGTTCTCACTATTTGCTGCAAATGTGTGAACGGTTGTTTGATCTGGCGGCGCGTTATCGATTTATCTGGCTGCGGCGAACGGTGCTTTCGGTGGAAATGCTGGAGGATAAACACGATCAGCACCAGACCCTGACTGCGGCGGTACTGGCGCGAGATACAGCGCGCGCCAGTGAGTTAATGCGCCAGCATTTACTGACGCCAATTCCCATTATCCAGCAGGCGATGGCTGGCAATTAACTACTCTTCCGGAATACGCAACACTTGCCCCGGATAAATTTTATCCGGGCTTTTTAGCATCGGTTTATTCGCTTCGAAGATTTTATTGTACAGATTAGCGTTACCGTAGACCTGTTTGGAAATGGCACTCAGAGTGTCGCCAGACTTAACGGTATAAAACTGGCTGGCAGTGGCTGGTGTCGCCGTTTTCACCTGATCATCAACACTGGCAATACCGGAAATATTCCCCACCGCAACAAGGATTTTCTCCTTCGCCTCCTGACTCAGGCCGTCACCAGTGACCGTCGCTTTGCCGTCGGCAATTTGAATGTTCACTTTATCGGCATCAGGTATACCGGTTTTGCTCAGATGCTCCTGCACCTTCTTCGCCTGATCGTCTTTATCGTGCTGACCTGTAACCGCATCCCAGAGTTTTTCTCCGGCATCTTTCACAAAATTGAACAGACCCATAGCTACCTCATTCGTTAACGGAAACACTCAGAAAGTGTAGCAGAGGAACGCGGCGCGTTAACGCCGCGGGGGTGAGCACAGGTTTAATCGCGGGTTTGCACCCAGAACGCGTGAATCAAACCGGGGATATACCCAAGCAGTGTCAGCAGAATATTAATAATGAACGCCCAACCGAACCCTTTACCGAGCAGCACGCCGAGCGGCGGCAGAATGATGGTGATGACGATTCTCCAGAAACCCATATGTACTCCCTATAAGAAAATTACTCATTGTTTAAAAAGAGATTTTATCTCTTAAGCGTAGTAATTTTAGCGGAGCCTGCCAGTTTCAGCTTACGCTTTTACTCTCATTTACGCTGCTGAGGCTGGTATATGTTGCATTTTTAGTTTAGAGTTTACTTAATTTAGAAAATACTTAAATAAATATGACTGAACTCGCGCAATTACAGGACAGTACCGAACAGGCAGCGGCCTTATTGAAAGCAATGAGCCACCCTAAACGGTTGCTGATTCTGTGCATGCTTAGCGGTTCCCCCGGCACCAGCGCGGGAGAGCTGACGCGCATTACCGGACTGAGCGCCTCTGCGACATCACAGCATCTCGCTCGTATGCGGGACGAAGGGCTTATCAACAGCCAACGGGATGCCCAACGCATTCTATATTCCATTAAAAATGAGGCGGTAAATGCCATTATCGCCACCCTGAAAAATGTCTATTGTCCGTAAGGAGTCACTATGGCTTTGACAACCATTTCGCCGCATGATGCACAAGAATTAATCGCACGCGGCGCAAAGTTAATCGATATTCGTGACGCTGATGAATATCTTCGTGAACATATTCCTGAAGCAGATCTGGCTCTATTATCCGTGCTGGAACAGTCAGGTCTTCCACCTAAATTACGTCGCGAGCAAATTATATTCCACTGCCAGGCAGGTAAACGCACCAGTAATAACGCCGATAAATTAGCAGCGATTGCCGCCCCCGCAGAAATATTTTTACTCGAAGATGGGATTGATGGCTGGAAAAGAGCTGGATTGCCAGTAGCGGTAAATAAATCTCAACCCTTGCCGTTAATGCGCCAGGTGCAGATCGCTGCGGGTGGTTTAATATTAATCGGCGTTGTACTGGGTTATACCGTAAATAGCGGTTTCTTCTTATTAAGTGGCTTTGTTGGTGCCGGGTTACTGTTTGCAGGAATCAGCGGTTTTTGTGGAATGGCAAGGTTGTTAGATAAGATGCCGTGGAACCAACGAGCTTGAGAAGCGACGCCGGACGCGCCCTAGCAGCGACATCCGGCCTCAGTAATTAGATCAGGAAATCGTCGAGAGATTTACCTTCTGCCAGCGCCTGAGCAATTGGCTTCGGTGTACGGCCCTGACCGGTCCAGGTTTTAGTTTCACCGTTAACATCAGTGAATTTATATTTCGCCGGACGCGGCTGGCGTTTTTTACCAGCACGTGGTGCAGCAGCAGAGCTATTACCCAATAACTCTTCCGGGTTAATTCCGTCAGCTTTCATCAGCTCCAGCCAGGTGCTAATTTTTTCCTGACGCTCAGCCAGTTCACGCTGCTGCTGTTCTTCTTCTTCACGTCTTTCTTTAGTGACAACCCTGAATTTTTCGAGCATTTCTTCAAGAACGTCAATGGAGAATTCGCGAGCCATCGCACGGAGGGTGCGAATGTTATTTAAACTTTGTAACATTACGGACATAATAAAGAAAACCTTTTAACGCCAAAACAAAAAAGTATTTCGTCGCGTAGTGTAAGCGATCACTTATTATATTTCCACAAAATTTAATCTATTTACAGTCCTGCGCGAGATTATTTCAGCTGTTATTTTCTGAAACTCTCAGAATAATTTCAAGATTATATATTAGCCATTTTGATGAGTAATTTAGGTTATTGGTGAACAGAGTGGCGCTCTCTGCTCGCTAACTCCGCAAGCCTGACAAAACCGAAGTGAATAAAAATGCAATATAACAGAATAAAAGAAAACACCCCTCACTGGTGCTTTCTGCTGTTAATGTACATTTTCTGGCATCAAAAATGCTGTAAATGACCCGGTCACGACAAACACCGAATTCTCTACGCTTATAGCGTTACCTCCCCCCCAAACTTTCATTAGTGAAATTAAAGGCAAGGTCATATCTAATTGATTTAATTGAAAATAAATCATATCGGCATGTAAAAATCCACAATGTACAAAAAACGAGCCGTTACGGAATATTTTATCTACAAAAACTGACTAAATAAAAATTTTTCACTAATTGATTAGCCATAGCCAGCGATATACGCTATGCGAAAATGCAGATGGCAATGAGATCCACTGCTTTCATCTCCATTAACATCCCATTACGCTTTTATTAAGGAGCATTAGCATGTTCTCACCGCAGTCACGCTTGCGTCATGCAGTTGCAGATACGTTCGCGATGGTTGTTTACTGTTCTGTCGTGAACATGTGTATTGAAGTTTTCCTCTCCGGAATGAGCTTCGAACAGTCTTTTTATTCCAGATTGGTAGCGATTCCGGTGAACATCTTAATTGCATGGCCATACGGTATGTACCGCGATCTGTTTATGCGCGCGGCACGCAAAGTTAGCCCGTCGGGCTGGATAAAAAATCTGGCTGATATCCTGGCTTATGTGACGTTCCAGTCACCGGTGTATGTGGCGATCTTGTTAGTGGTGGGCGCAGACTGGCATCAGATTATGGCGGCGGTCAGTTCAAACATCGTTGTTTCGATGTTGATGGGGGCGGTTTATGGCTACTTCCTCGATTATTGCCGCCGACTGTTTAAAGTCAGCCGTTACCAGCAGGTAAAAGCCTGACTCTTCTTTTCGCGACTGGCATCGCCAGTCGCGTCTTTAACTGGCTTCGCCAAATAAACCATTCAAATAACGTTCAAGCGCAACACGCGAACTAAAGCCATGCGGGATACCGTAATGCTCGTGTCGCTCGCCTGCTAAATAGAGCGGAAATTGCTGGTAATGATCGCAAGTTTTAATATCGGAAGCGGGTTCAGCCAGTGTTGAACTGCGTTCTTTTAATGTTGGATGAATTACCAGAGCGGTACGTCCCATTCGCGCTTCGCGATTAACATAGACATAATTTTCCCCACGGCGGTAACCATACGCTTTCTGGGTTACCACATCGACAGTAAAACCGACTTTTTCAAGTACGCGCGCCACCTCGTCTGGTCGTAAATACATATTTGATCCTCGTTATTTTCAACCGCGGGCCTACCTTACCTGATTGCGCATTCACAACGCTTTCAGAAAAGTCCATAAAGCCGCGATGAACCTCAGTTAAGAAAATTATGGTCTACACTGAAAATTACATCGAATTCTAATGGGGGATCATATGTTTAACCGAC
>NZ_JBQZXC010000183.1:0-5149 GCF_053555815.1 Shigella sp. SIG6
GGATAAATATGTGAGATCAATAAATGAAAATTATCAGTTTTGTTCTGCCTTGCTTGCTGGTCCTGGCTGGTTGTTCAACCCCTTCTCAGCCAGAAGCACCTAAACCGCCGCAGATTGGTATGGCAAATCCGGCGTCGGTCTATTGCCAGCAGAAGGGCGGGACGCTCATTCCAGTGCAGACAGCGCAAGGGGTCAGCAACAATTGCAAATTACCGGGCGGTGAAACGATTGATGAATGGGCATTGTGGCGACGGGACCATCCGGCTGGTGAAAAATAACCGCCGGATGCCGTACTAAAATCACAAGCTACGTAGCCAGTCGGCCAGCACCAGCGCATGGTTCTGCGTGGTGTTTTTTGCTGCGTAGAGCAGGGTCAGCGGCTGTTTTTTGGCGATGTCCGCCAGCCGCTTTCCTTCTTGCTCGTGTTGCGCCAGTTCTGCGCGATATTGCTCGCAAAAGGTTGCAAAATCGACGACTTCGCCGTGAAAGGCTTTGCGCAGTTCCGTTGACGGCGTGATTTCTTTATCCCACTCATCAAGGGCTAAATCGGTTTTTTTGATACCGCGCGGCCAGAGGCGGTCGACCAGTACGCGATAACCATCGCTCTGTTCAGCCGGATCATAAACGCGTTTGCACTGAATATTCATCGTGTTTGTTCTCCCTTTCACGCAAGATTTGTCACGTCACTATAGCACCGGATATTAGCGAATTTCTTTGTCTCTCCCGGCGCAAAGTCCGAAAATCGCCATCAGTAGTGAAAGTATTGCAACACCCATCAGTGGTACGGACCAGTTACCGTTAGCATCGTGTATTTTACCCATTAGCGGCGGCCCACAGGCTGCCAGCAAATACCCGACGGATTGTGCCATCCCCGAGAGTGCCGCCGCCTGATGCGCAGAACTTGCCCGAAGACCAATGAACGTCAACCCCAGTATCATTGTTGCGCCGGAACCAAAACCGAAAAGCAGAGTCCAGGTGATCGCGTGCGCTGGCATAAAGCAGAGCCCAACCGCGCCCACTGCGCACATCAAGGCAACGAACGCTGCAAGACCACGCTGGTCTTTCACATGATGTAAGAAAAGTGGGATCAGCAAACCGGGAGCTGCTGTGGCTAGTTGCAGCAAACCATGCAGTGAACCCGCCTGTGCTTCGCTATAGCCGTGACTGATGAGGATCGCCGGAAGCCAGCCAATAATCACGTAATAGACCAGTGAGTTGATCCCAAGAAACAATGTTACCTGCCAGGCAAGTGGCGAACGCCAGATACCCCGGGTATGTAAGGCGCGTGAGGTACTCAAATTTGCATGTTGCTGACTTCGCCACTGTGGCAGCCATAAAAAAAGAGCCAGCAGAGGAAAACACATCAGCATGAACAACGCGCCTTGCCAGCCAAAACCGTTCAAAGCCAGCGGCACGACCATAGCCGATCCCAGTGCCGCTGCAGCTCCCATTGTCAGGGAATATGCGCCGGTAAGTCTGGCGACGGAATGAGGGAAATCGCGTTTAATTAATCCTAGCAGTAAGACATTGCCTAATGCAATCCCACCGCCAATGACCGCTGTACCGCCAAATAATAAGTAAGGCGAAGGGAGAGAACGAATTGCGATACCTGCACAGATCAAAAGTAACGCGGCAAACAGGCTACGTTCCATACCAAAACGTCGCGCCACCGGGGCAGCCAGAGGTGAGATTAGCGCAAAGGCCAATAATGGCAGGGTGGTTAATAAGCCGGTTTGCGCTGTCGTCAGCGAGTAAGCGGAACGAATCGTATCCAGTAACGGCGCTGCGCCGGTAAAGGTGACGCGTAATGTTGTGGCAATCATCAGAATGCCAGCGATAAGGACAATCCTGTTTTTGCCGCTTAATGAAGTTGAACAGGTCATATGCTTCTCATTGTTACAAACGAGGCTGTACCTTACCGTTTTTATTGTTATGTTGAATCAAGCTAAAATGACAAATTATCGCTAAGTTCGGACAAAATGATGCACAGGTTGAATCTCAATGGCTATGAACCCGACCGACACCATGAAGCCGCGGTCGCATTTTGTATTCACGCCGGAACGGATGAGTTAACCAGTCCTGTACATCAGCACCGCAAAGGACAGCTGATACTAGCATTACATGGTGCAATTACCTGTACGGTGGAAAATGCTTTGTGGATGGTGCCGCCACAATATGCGGTTTGGATACCGGGCGGGGTGAAGCATAGCAATCAAGTGACAGCTAACGCTGAACTCTGTTTTCTGTTTATCGAACCCAGCGCAGTGACAATGCCGACAACATGTTGCACATTGAAAATATCGCCCTTATGCCGGGAATTGATTTTAACCCTGGCAAACAGGACGACGACTCAGCGTGCTGAGCCGATGACCCGCAGATTAATTCAGGTCCTGTTTGATGAACTCCCTCAGCAGCCACAACAACAGCTGCACCTGCCCGTTTCTTCTCATCCTAAAATCCGCACGATGGTGGAGATGATGGCGAAAGGGCCCGTCGAGTGGGGGTCATTGGGGCAATGGGCTGGCTTTTTTGCGATGAGTGAACGCAATCTTGCCCGACTGATAGTGAAAGAGACGGGGTTGAGTTTTCGCCAGTGGCGTCAGCAGTTACAGCTGATTATGGCGCTTCAGGGATTAGTGAAAGGCGATACTGTACAGAAAGTTGCTCATACGCTGGGGTATGATTCAACAACGGCCTTTATTACTATGTTTAAGAAAGGCCTGGGGCAAACGCCAGGCCGATATATTGCGGGATTAACTACTGTTTCCCCACAATCAGCGAAACCAGACCCGCGGCAATAAGCGGGCCAACCGGTACGCCGCGAAACAGCGCTACGCCTAAAACAGTGCCCACCAGCAGCCCAGCAACCAGTTGCGGCTGGCTGCCCATTAACGTCACGCCGCGCCCACCCAGCCAGGAGACAATAACGCCTACTGCAATTGCCACCAGCGATTTCCAGTTCAGAAACGAGTGAATCAAGGTTGAGGGCGGTAGCGTCCCGCTGGCGATGGGGGCCATAACGCCAATCGTCAGAATGATTATCCCGATACTTAGCCCCTGTTTTTCAATCCACGGGAAAAAGGTGCTTAACGGTGTGACGCGGACAATGATCAACACCAGAATTGAAACGGCGACAGTGGTGTTATGACTGATAAAGCCCAGCGCAGCTAACCCGAGCAGGATCAGCAAAGTGACATCAAACATCGTGGTTTCCTTGCCAAAAAATAATAAGCCTGCTTACTTTACGCTTGCTGCAGGAAGGAAGTAGAAAATCTTTACGTTTTTTGCATAAAAAATCAGGCGAACTGTCATCAAACTGCCATTTGTGCACGCTAACAATAACGTGAAAACAGCTATCTCCCGGGGGCATGCTATGAACGATCAAATGTTCGTCGAGACACTGATTATCACATCATCGTTTTTTGCTATTGCGGTTGTGCTGGTTTTGTCCGTTCTGCTTATTGAACGGATAGGCTAGCTACGCAGTGCGGCGGAAATTGACCAGTTCTGGTTGCGCAATGCGCAAATAATCCGCGGTTTTCAAAATAACGGATTTATCCAGCATCCCTGCATTGAAGGCGATTTTATCAAATCGTTCGAAGAGTAGAGGGTCGGCAACCAGTTTGAGTTTTGGATGGAAGCTGAAAGGGGGGATCGCGCCGAAGACACAGCCTGTGAGTTCATCAACTTCCGCCGGGCTGGCCAATGAAGCGCGTAATCCGCCTATATGGCTGGCGAGTTGGCTCAGATCGGCCTGTTGATCGGCTGCGAGGATCGCCAGAACATGTTGATTTACGCCATTGCCTTTGACTTTACATACCAGTGCCTTAGCACCCTGGCCTAGAGCGGTGCCACGAATTTCTGACACCGCTTCACATTTACCTACCGCTTCATGGGTAACGACGCGGAAGTTAGCACCTTCTTGTGATAATAAAGCGATTAACTGCTGATGCGTCACGCTTCCTTTAGCCATTTCAGTCATTTCACGCTCCTGAGATTACAAGCAAACAACCACAGAAGGTTATCATGAACGGCTGTTTTTGTTCTGCTTATTGACATATAAACGCTCATCGGAAGCTTTATACGCATCATGTAACGTAATCGCTAAATCCCCCTCCTGATGACCGAGGGTGTCATTTATTTGCTTTAACTTGTCCATGTCAATTGCAATAAACATCACCGAAGAACCGGATTGCACCAGTTTCTGCAACCGCTGCTCCAGTTCAGGGGTTAAATTTTTGCGATTATACAGTCCAGTCATCGCATCACTAATATTTTCTCGCGACACATTTTGGTATAAACGGAAGTGCATCCGGACCATATTCAGCAAAATTAACGCCGTCAAAATCCAGAACAGAACGCTTTTCCACGAAGACGTGATAAAGTAAAGAATATCAATGGATAACGAGACACGAATGCCGCCCGGTAAGTCATGGACGTAACTGACATACTGGAACAGATTATCTTCGCTCTGGTTGATGATAATGTCGCGCCCCGAATCGGTATCGGTTAGCGTGACATTGAGAAAACGCCAGAGGAGAGGGCGGTCATGAGTGTAAAAGATATTCCGCAAATTGTTTTTGTTAATATCCAGCAGCACAATCCCTTTTAGCTGCCCTGCGACATATACCGGCGTCAGCAAACTCATCACGTTCTGTGTAGTACGCTGATCCTGGTAAATGCTCGACAATACGGTACGCCCGGTAAATACCTTTTCAATATCTTTGCGATCGATGCCAATACTTCCTGACTGCAGGAAGGACCAGTTATTCATCGCAAAGTATTCAACATTAACCGGCTCATAAAAATAGACATAGCGGTCATTGAGATCGAGATAATAGTGAAATTTCTCTTCGGCCATCCCAAGACCTGAACCGTAATCATCCTGGTGGCGGTTGCCTTCCACTGCCTGATCAAAAGCGGGTAATAGTGCTGCAGCTTCCACAATTGTGTCGCAGTCAGTGGATGCGGTTTGTAGTGTGCCGCGTAAGCCCGGGTATTTATGGGCAGTCAGGTTTAAGCCATGGGTATTATTGGCAGACTCAAAAGCCTCGCAGATGGCGCGCCGCTGTTCTGGCGACACTTCCGACTGCTCAGCAGCGTGAGGTAGCCTGAGTTTAACGGACACTCCTTCCTGAAATAGAATGGT